>CBDULO010000009.1:0-13876 GCA_965368095.1 uncultured bacterium
GTCCAGGCCGTGCTGCTTCCATAGGAAGTCGTCGAATATGGTTTGACGACTTCCTATGGAAGCAGCACGGCCTGGACCATGAGCGCGTCTTCGGGGGATACATTTACGAGTTTTGTGTCGAGTCTCGAACCGAATACGACCTATCATTTTCGCGCGCAGGCGAGGAATTCCGCCGGAACGACGAGTTGCGGTGATAAAACATTCACGACGAAGCCGCCGCTTGTTGGCTGGGTGTCGCCCGGCGGTTGGTCTGATCCGAGCGGAGATTGGACGGATGAAGCTTTGGCGACGGATG
Source organism: uncultured bacterium (assembly GCA_965368095.1). Classification (GTDB taxonomy): domain Bacteria; phylum Patescibacteriota; class Patescibacteriia; order 2-12-FULL-60-25; family 2-12-FULL-60-25; genus 21-14-all-47-17. Next base: position 296 of record CBDULO010000009.1, read on the forward strand.
GAAATACGGTGACGTATGCGCGAAATTATCACAATATTGGCGAAACGCAATGGAGTAACTATATTCATTTCACATTCGATGCGACGGAAACGAATCGCGTGCGCTTTTTTGCGCGGGGATTGGCCGAAGTGGACCAGGTGGACGTAGATGTTTTTCGTGATGGGGTTTGGGTAGATGTTTATGAAGGCGGCTTTGCAACGCTTAGCTGGGTGGAGCTTGGTTTTTCCGCGGGGATGGTGACCGAGGCGCGCGTGCGATTTCATGCGACAAATCAAAATCAGGGATTTAATTGGCAGATATATGATTTCCAATTTCAAAAATCGAGCGAATCAACCACGGACGCCTGTGTTGATTTGGGCGTATTAGCTCCCGTATATGTGGCGGATATTCCGATGGATCCGCAAATTGGGAGCAGTGAAAAAACGTATTATGGCGTGAAGGAAAGCGTGAATGGAAGAGTATTTGTTTATGCTTGTCATACCGAGCTGGATGCGGATATTGATGTGAGTAGATAATTAAAGAACCCCACCAGACGAGTCGTCTGGTGGGGCTTGTTGTAGGGGTGGGGGCGAGTGGTCAGTAGTGCATGACCTCTCTGTCCTCCATCTCTTCGATCTCATCCATGGTCCGGTGGCGGAGGAGGGCGGCGGTGTCGACTGTCAGCATGTCCTTGCACCGGGTGCATCCACAGAGGCTCCAGGTTTCCTTCACGGTCATTCGTTGTTTGAGACCGGGAATGCCCTCGGAAGTGAGGAGCTTCGCCGCCACGTACGCTCCGTTGAAGAGGCACTTGGCCTCATCCGGGCAGAGCGCGACGATGGCCATGGCGACGATGCGCCGGGCGACCTCGCGATCGTGTTCCTCCGAGTAGGCGACGGGGAAGCTCACCGCCGCCGCGGCGAGGTAGACGTTCGAGATGTAGATCGGGCTGTTCGCCCAGGCGAAGTCGAATGCTTCATCCATGTTCTCGACGCGGAGGGCGTAGAGTACGTCCTGGATCTTGGGGATCTCCGGCACGGTCGAGTGCTTGGAGAAGTTGAAGCGGAAACCCGCCTCCATGAACTTCGTGAGCCTTTCGGGAAATTCTTCGCTCAAAAGAGCCTCCAATCTGCCGCGTATGCGACGGAGCTTTGTATCATAAAAAGGACATTTTGTCAATCCTGCCTCTCGCGAAAAGAGTGATCGGCCTTGATCTAAAGTTCCGGGTAGAGCGGGTGCGCCTTTGCAAGCTCTTCGATCTGTTCCTTGATTTCATCAAGCATATCGTGATTGTCGGTGCGAAGGGTTTTGACGATTAATCGAGAAAGCTCTCGGGTCGCATCTTCCGTGAAGCCGCGCGTGGTAATGGCTGGCGTTCCAAGACGAAGTCCCGACGGATCCATTGGCTTTCGCGTATCAAATGGAATCATATTTTTGTTTACGGAAATTCCGACATGCTCAAGTCTCTTTTCGGCCTCTTTTCCACCAATATTCCAAGGTGTGATATCGAGGAGAAGGAGATGGTTGTCCGTTCCGCCGGTGACAAGCCGCCCGCCTTCTTCGGTGAGCACTTCCGCCATGGCTTGTGCGTTTGCGAGCACTTGTTTTTGATAGGTGCTGAAATCATTGGTCAATGCCTCCTGAAAGGCGACGGCCTTTGCGGCGATGATATGTTCGAGTGGTCCGCCTTGTGCGCCGGGAAATACGGCGCTGTCGATTTTTTGCGCGAGATTTTTCTTCCCATCCGGGTCAAGTCGATCGTTGGTTTTTGAAAGGATGATGGCTCCGCGCGGTCCACGGAGGGTTTTATGGGTTGTGGAGGTAACGACGTCCGCATGCGGAATTGGATCGGGATAGAGTTTTGCGGCGATGAGTCCCGCGACATGCGCCATATCCACCATAAGATAGGCGCCGACCTCTTCCGCGATTTCCGCGAATAATTTGAAGTCGAGTTTTCGCGGGTAGGCGCTGAAGCCGGCAATAATCATTCGCGGCTGGTGTTTCTGGGCGAGCAGACGCACCTCGTCCATGTCGACAAGCTCGGTTTCTTTCGACACGCCATAGGGAATGGCGTTAAACCATTTTCCACTAAAGCTCACCTTGGAGCCATGGGTGAGATGTCCGCCATGCGCAAGATCCATGGCGAGGACGGTGTCGCCGGGCTTGCAGAGCGCGAGGTATGCGGCGAAGTTTGCTTGGGCTCCGGCATGCGGCTGAACATTTGCATGCTCCGCGCCAAAAAGAAGCTGCGCCCGTTCGATGGCCAGCAATTCTATTTTGTCGATAATTTCATTCCCGCCGTAATATCTCTTCCCCGGATAGCCTTCCGAGTATTTATTGGTGAGCAGAGATCCGGCGGCTTCCAGAACAGCCATGGAAACATAATTTTCCGAGGCAATAAGCTCGAGGCTATTTTTTTGCCGATGAATTTCCTCGCGAATGAGGTCATGGACGACGTGGTCGGTTTTGCCAATATGTTTCATATGCTGGAGAGCATATCGCTTCGTCTTTCGACTGTCACGTCTCGCATTTTTCTAGACTTTGGCCGGATTCCGTCGTAAGTTACTAAGTATGATTCCAGAAAATCTCAAATCCGTGCATTTTATAGGTATTGGAGGAATTAATATGTCCGGTGTGGCGAAACTGCTTATGCGAGCGGGTGTTTCGGTTTCCGGTTCCGATGTGGAAGAGAGCGAGGTCACGAGAGAGCTGGGACGGCTTCATATCGAGGTGTCGATCGGGCATACGGCAGATAATCTTCCCGAGGAGGTTGACCTGGTTATCTATAGCTCGGCTGTGCCTGAATTAAATCCGGAGCGAGCCGAGGCGCGGAAAAGAAATATTCCACAGCTCACAAATTTTGAATTTCTGGGTGAATGGACGGGCGGAAAAAAAGTGATTCTTGTGACGGGGACGCATGGAAAAAGCACGACGACCGCCATGCTTGGACTCATGCTTGAGGCGGGGGAGCGGGATCCAAATGTGATTGTTGGGAGCAAGGTTCCGTCATTCCCGGATAGTAATGTGCGTTTCGGTAAGAGCGATGTTTATGTGATTGAAGGAGATGAATATGCGAAGCATTTTCTTGAATTTGAGCCATATGCGGTGATTTTGAATAATATCGAAATGGACCATGTTGATATTTTTAAGGATTTGAATGAAATGATCGATGCTTTCCGAGAATTGCTTTCAAATATGCAGCCGGGTGGAATCTTGATCGCGAATGCAGATGATAAGAATGTTCAGACTCTGGTTGGCCAGGAGCGTTCAAATTTGGAGGCGAAGAATATTACCATTAAAACATTCGGATTCGGTTCGCATGCAACTCAGCAGATTTTGGATTATGCCGTGCGTCCGGGAGAGCAGAGTTTTGCTCTGAAAAATATTCACGGGCATGCGACGAGATTTCGATTGCATGTGCCGGGAAAAATGAATGTCGTGAATGTGTCCGGAGCTTTGTCGCTCGCGTTTCATGCGGGCATTGGTTCGGACGTGCTTCAAAATGCCGTTGAATCTTTCGAGGGGATTTGGCGCCGTTTTCAAAAAATCGCAGAGAAGGATGATATGATTGTGATTTCCGATTATGGGCATCACCCGACGGCAGTTCGAGAGACGCTCGAAGCAACCAAGCGATTTTATCCCGGGCGGAGAGTGGTGCTCTGTTTTCAGCCGCATCATCGAAATCGTACCAAGCATTTATTTAAGGAATTTATTCCGTGCTTTGACCAAGCTGATGTTTTGCTGCTCACTGAAATTTATGATGTCGCCGGACGTGACGCGAGCGCGGATGATCATGTTTCTTCCCGCGATCTTCAAGAAGCGGTGATCCGTCACGACGCGGAGAATATGGTGCGGAGGAAGATTGAATACGCAGATAGTCCAAAGAGCGCTCTAGAAACACTCAAGCGCTGGAAACAAGAACGCGACATTATTTTGGTGATGGGAGCTGGAGATATTTACAAAATTGCGAAAGATATTTTATGAAGAAATTGAGCACAAAACAGGTGGATGTCATCAAAAAAGCATTGCCCGCGGTGACGGAAAATGAGCCGATGGATACACATACGAGTTTTCGCGTGGGCGGACCGGCTCGCCTGTATTTCGTCGCGAAATCGTCAGATGAAATTCTGGAAGCGGTGAAGATTGCTACGGAAGCAGGGATTCCTTGGTCGATTTATGGGGGCGGATCAAATTTACTTGTTTCCGATGAGGGGTATGAGGGCCTGCTTATTCAAGCGGCGAATCGAGGCATTGAAATTGAGGGGGAGACGGTGAAGGCGGAAGCCGGAGCGATTACGGCCATGGTGGCGAGAAAAAGCGTTGATGGCGGATTGACCGGATTTGAATGGGCCATTGGCGTGCCCGGCACGATCGGCGGAGCGGTATACGGAAATGCGGGCTGTTATGGCGGAGAGATGAAAGATGCGGTGGCAAAAGTCGATGCCTATCGGATTTCAACCGGGAAGCGTATTTCTCTCACGAATGAAGAGTGTGAGTTTGGGTATCGTGAAAGTTTGTTCAAGCGCGAGCCGCATGTGATCTTGGGTTGCGTATTGGAGCTGAAACCAAATCCGGATGTCGAAGCAAGTAAAAAGCAGATGATGGATATTGTGGAAAAGCGGAAGGAGAGTCAGCCGCTTGGGAAATCGAGCTGCGGCTGTGTCTTTAAAAATTTTGATTTTGAGAATGAGAAAGACTTGGAGATTTTGAAGCGAAGCGTGGAGGTGCCGGAAGCGATGCTTGAGAATAAGCGTCTATCCGCCGGCTGGCTGATTGATCAGGCGGGAATGCGCGGAAAACAAATCGGAAATATTCAAGTGAGTGAAAAACATGGGAACTTTTTTGAAAATCATGGGAAGGCGAGAGCGCAGGATATTGTTGCTTTGATTTCGCTCGTGAAAATGAAAGTTCGCGATGAGCTTGGCATTGAATTGCATGAGGAGGTCCAATTGCTTGGATTTGAGTAATTTTTTGCTGAGTATAGCGGTATCAGCTCTGCTAAGATTAGCTATTAAGACCATTGACAAAATGGTCTTTTTGTGCTATATTACTTCGTTCCATAATGGGACGCTGCGCAATATCGCGCAAAGAGTTTTATCCCCTTTGGGGAGGAGGTTTCTTTGGACAATCTGAATCAGGGCCCGTACCGCAAGGACGCCAACCCGCACAAGGAGGCGTACGAGCAACAGGAGCGTGTCAGGCGCATCCTCGAGAACGCCCCGGAAAAGTTCCGGGAGATGCAGCGAAGGATCAACTGGCTCGGCGAAGATCTGGACTTCGCTTGGAAGACGTATCATGATCTCGTCGAGGAACATGACGCGGCCGTCAAGGGGCGCGATAACTTGCAGAAGGCATTCGTCCGAGCACAGCGACTCGGCGCCTTCTTCTTCGCGGCCCTCGTTCTCTCCGCGGCCATGTTCTTCTACGTGCACAGCGCGCAGAGCGCCCGGATGCAGGATCTGGCCCGGACGAGCGTCACGCTGATGGACGAGAACAGCGAGCTCCGAGGTGAGAACGCTTCGCTGGCGAGACAGAACGCAGAGCTCGAGTGTGAGCTCGGGCTGACCCTCCGCGATCTTCGGGGCGAGGAGAGCCGGCGGCACCAGCTCGCCGGTCGACTCGAAGCGGTCTCGGCAAACGTCGAGCGTCTCGAGGGCCGACTCTTTCATGAGACGGTTCGCGCGGATGGTCTCGCGGTCAACTACGACTACGAGTACTGGGTTCGCCAGTACGAGGATCAACAGCGCGGCCTTGTCCCCGCTAGCAACGATCCACTCGTCATGGACGACTGGGGTCAGATCTGCCGCGATAGCGAGCTTCTCGGTCCCGAGGGCACCTGCCCGTACTAGTCCCTTCGCCGGAAACGGCACCCAACTTCTAAGAGTCCCGATTCTCATCTGAGATCGGGCTCTTTTATTTTTCATATAGACATTACCTCCATTGACAAAAAACCTGTTTTTTGCTAACTTCCCATGTTCACTTCGAACATGTTGAACCTTTTACGCATTCCCGTTAATTTGGGGAGGGGAGAGCAAGCCGTGGAACATACACCGTCGAAGGAAGGTCCTTACCGAGATTCAGACAATCCGCTTCAGGCGGAGGTCAATGATCTGCATCGCCAGCTCAATGACTATCGCCGGGCGGGACATTTGATGTCACTCGCCTGGGAGACGGCTCAACAGGAGATCGGCCGGCAGGTCGGTCTTCGCGAGAAGGAGGCCGAGGCGCGCGTCGGAGCCGAGAAAGAGCTCCGCAGGGAGCGACACCATGCCGGACTCATGCTGATCTTCTGCGTGGTGTCGGCGCTCACTCTGGTGTACGTCACCATCAGTTATCGGGCGGCGTTCAATGAACTTCGTTCGGAGAACCGTGAGTTGCGTGAGCTGGCCGTCGAGCTCGATCAGGAGGCCGGCATCGCGAACCTCATGACATTCGGTGCCGTATTCCTCATGGAGGCGGAGCTCGATCGGAGCGATCGTCGCATCGCCGAACTCAAGCGCCAGCTTGACGAAGAGCGCCGCCGCGGCGAACGGCTTCAGACGCGTTTCGACGGCCTGTACGAGGACTACGAGTATGAGCATGCCTATGGCAATACGCTCGAGATCCGTTACGGAGTCGGTCCGCTCGGTACCGACCCGTTTGTTCTCGATGACCATGGCGAGATCTGTCGCTTGTCTCAACTTCCGCGAGCGGAGGGCACCTGCCCGTACTAGCTCCTTCGCCGGAAACGGCACCCAACTTCTAAGAGTCCCGATTCTCATCTGAGATCGGGCTCTTTTTTATCCTTGAGTGTCGCGTGCGCATGGACTATGCTTGATATGTATGACAATCAATATTATCCATCGCGGAATCGAGCTTACGCCCGCCATTCACCAATATACGGAAGAAAAAATGCAAGGCTTATCAAAATATTTTGACAGCATTACGCATATTGATGTGGAGGTCGGCATCCCGAATCATAATCATCAAAAAGGGAAGATTTATGAATGTAAGGCCGTTGTGCAAATCGGCGGGGACGTTATTAAAATGGAAAAAGAGGCGGAGGATCTTTATAAGGCCATCGACAAAGTCAAAGATCATTTACGTGTTGAATTAACCAAATTAAAGGGGAAGATGCAGGATCGAAATACCGGGAAAATTTCTTGAGCTTCTGGTTGGACGAAATGGGTGAAACCCGCTAATATCGGGGCAAATATGAAATTGCTTACCAAAGTTCTCGGTGATCCGAATGCGCGTGAAATCAAACGAATGCAGCCTCTTATTGATCAGGTTGCCGGGTTTGAAGAATCGGTAAAAGCCCTTGATGATGATGGATTGAAAAAGAAAACGGAAGAATTCCGCGAAAGACTCAAGACAGGGGAGCCTCTTGATGCGCTTTTGCCGGAAGCCTTTGCGGTTGTTCGTGAACTTTCCTGGCGCGTATTGAGTCAGCGTCAATATGACGTGCAGATTGTTGGTGGAATTGTTTTGCATCGAGGGCAGATTGCGGAAATGAGAACGGGTGAAGGGAAGACGCTTACCGCGACGGCGCCGGTGTATTTGAACGCGCTTACCGGAAAAGGCGTGCATGTGATTACCGTGAATGATTATCTCGCGAGACGTGACGCGATTTGGATGGGGCAGGTATATCACGCCCTTGGACTTTCGGTTTCTGTCATTCAACATGGCGCGAGCTTTATATATGATCCTTCTTTTGAGGCGGAAGTTCAACATGATGAAGCGCGTGATGAGATGGGAAATTTTCGCGTGGACATGGATTATCTTCGCCCGATTGAGCGAAAAGAAGCATATCAAGCCGATATTACGTATGGCACGAATAATGAATTCGGTTTCGATTATCTTCGCGATAATATGGCGACCTCATTCGCGAGCAAGGTTCAGCGCGAATTGCATTATTGTGTGATTGATGAAGTCGATTCCATTTTGATTGATGAGGCGAGAACGCCGCTGATTATTAGCGCGCCCGCTGAAGAGGCGGCCGAGCTTTACTATCGTTTCGCGGAATTGGTTGGACGTCTGAAAGAAGAAGAGGATTATGAAGTGGATGAGAAAATGCGAAGCGCGACTTTGACGGAGGCCGGCATTAAAAAGATGGAGGAATGGCTAGGCGTTGAGAATATGTATGAGCAGGATAGCGTCGCGACCATTCATCATATCGAGCAGGCATTGAAGGCGTATGCATTATTCCAACTCGATAAGGACTATGTCGTGCGTGATAATGAGGTGGTGATTGTCGATCAATTCACGGGGCGCATGATGCAGGGTCGTCGATATTCCGAAGGGCTTCATCAAGCCATTGAAGCGAAGGAACGTGTGCCGATTCAACGCGAATCGATTACGCTCGCGACCATTACCTTTCAGAATTTATTCCGTTTATATGAAAAACTTTCCGGCATGACGGGAACGGCCGCGACGGAAGCTGAAGAGTTCAGCAAGATTTATGAGCTGGAAGTTGTTTCCATTCCGACGAATAAACCGAATAAGCGCGATGACCTTCCGGATCGTATTTATAAAACCGAGCTTGGAAAATTTCACGCGGTGATTGAAGAGGTGCGAGCTCGAAATAAAAAGGGTCAGCCGGTGCTTTTGGGTACGGCAAGTATTGAAAAGAATGAGCTTTTGAGTGAACTTTTGAAACAGGCGGGGCTTCCGTTCAATATGTTGAACGCGAAGAATCATGAGCATGAGGCGGAGTTTATCGCGCAGGCCGGTTCGAAGGGAGCGATTACGGTGGCGACCAATATGGCCGGCCGTGGTGTGGATATTGTTCTTGGAGGAAATCCGCCTGATATAAAGATGACCGAGGAGATTAAAGAGATGGGCGGGTTATATGTGCTTGGAACCGAGCGTCATGAGTCGCGTCGTATTGATAATCAGCTTCGCGGACGAGCCGGTCGTCAGGGTGATCCCGGAACGACGCAATTCTTTATTTCAACCGACGATGAGCTTGCGCGTGTTTTTGGCGGCGATCGCATGAAAGGCATGATGGAAACGTTGAAGGTGCCGGAAGATATGCCGATCGAAAATAAAACCATCAGTAAATTACTCGAAGGCGCGCAGAAGCGTGTTGAGGGGCATAATTTTGATATTCGAAAACATCTGCTTGAATATGATGATGTATTGAATAAGCAACGCATGGCGGTGTACAAACGCCGGGATGAGATTTTGCAATTGGCGGAACAGCGCACGGAAAATGGTGTACGTCCGTTGAAGCCGAAGGTATTGGATACGATTGAGGGAGAGATTGAGCAAATCGTGGCATTTCATACGGCGATGGAAGAGCCGGAAGATTGGGATTTGGAAGCGATTGAAAAGGGAATGAAGACGATTTTACCTTCGTCCATGGACGTTTCTGGGAAATTCAAGGTGGCGACCGAGGCTTTGTCCGGAAAGAAAGATTTAGCTGAAAGGCGAACGGGTTTGATTGCCGATATGATGGCGCTGGTGCATGAGGCGTATGCAGAGCTTGAAGAAAAGCTTGATACGGTTGAATTGGAGGAAATTGAAAAGGTGATTAATTTACGCACGATTGATGATTTGTGGATTTCACATTTGCAGTCTATCGATCATCTTCGGCATGGAGTGCGCATGCAAGGATATGGTCAGCGCGATCCGTTGGTTGAATATAAAAAAGAGGCGCATCGCTTATTTCATGAAATGATGGCGACAGTTCAAAAGAAGGTCGCGACCATGATTTTTAAAGTGCAGGTGACGCGGCGCGCGGCAAAACAAGATGTTCAGCAGCCCGCAAATCAAGCGCGGCCAATGAATTTTTCAGGAGCGGCGAAAACATCGGATCAGCATACGACGGCGCCAGCGGCTTTCGGCGGTCCCGGAAAATCCATGGAAAAAGTAGGGCGAAATGATGCCTGCCCGTGCGGATCTGGGAAAAAGTATAAGAAGTGTCATGGAGCCAACGCATAAAATAGAAAGAGCGTGTGAAATTTTATCGAGTAAAAGTTGGGGATATTGGTATTTATGAGGCCGCCGACCGAGATTGTCCAAAGGGTGATCCGCGAAGGGTAAATAAACCTGATGGTGGTTGGTTACCGAAGAAGGGTATTGCTTTCCCAGGAGCCATTTCTTATTGGACCGAACATGGCTGGAAGACGTATCAAGATTCGGGTTTGTATGAATGGCATAAGTCGGTCGTGAATGGCGAAGTGACGATTGAACAAATTAATGAACGTCCAAAAGGGGTTTTGTACGAAGATGAGTATCAGGTCATCGTGTCGAAAAACTTGTGAAGAAAGTTCTGATGCTCTGTTTTATACGAAGTGACGAATGAACCTCAGAGATACATACAATAAGATTGCGGAAGACTGGTACAAAGACCATCTTGATGAATGGTGGATTCCGGGTGCAGAAAAGTTTCTTTCATTTTTGAAAAAAGGGGATCGGATTTTAGATGCTGGATGCGGACCGGGAATTAAGTCCGGTTTTTTTGTTGATCGAGGTTTTAAAGTTCTTGGCGTAGATTTTTCAGAAAAGATGATTGAGATTGCAAAGAGAGATTTTGCTCAGGCGCGCTTTTCAGTTCTGGATTTACATGAAGTAGAAAAGTTAGAAGGAAAGTTCGACGGGATTTTTCTTCAAGCTGTTTTACTTCATTTTCCAAAAAAAGAAGCGAAAAATATTCTCAGGAAATTAACTCATAAGTTGGAATCAGGCGGTATTCTTCATATTTCCGTTAAAGAAATTTGGGAGAATCAGCCGGAAGAGCAGATCAGAAGGGAAGATGATTATGGATATGAGTACGAACGATTCTTTAGTTATTACACACTAGATGAAATTAAAGGGTATTTTGATGAGCTTGGGTTTGAAGTTGTTCACAAGAATAAAGCAACTTGGGGGAAAACAGGTTGGATTCAGGCGATTGGGAAAAAGGGGCGCTGATCATTCCGCGACCATCTCAATAGCTCCAGAAAGTTCTTCGATAGCGGTCTCAAGTCCACCAGGGGAGAAGTCATTCACAATTTCGAAATCAAAATCATCAAGCTGATCTTGGCGCTCGAGGTCAGCTTTTTGTCTTTCAGGAGTTGCTTGTTGGCTGCCCTTGGGGATAACTTTTACCGTAATGACATTGAATCCAGCCGCTTCAAAATTTTTTACTCCACTCTCAACAATGGCACCGATCACGGCTTTGTCATTGAGCGTGCTGAGTAAATCTTCCGTATCATTTGCATATAAATTGCCGGCATATTCGGAAACTTGAACCAGTCTCCCCTCCTCTTCGCGCTGACGAATTTCATCTTGCGATACAAAATCGAAGAAGAGTGCGTCCTGTTCATCTCGCTTTGCACGCGAGGTGATCGACTTGAATGGAGCAAGCTTCTCCGGAAAGCGTTTCAGCATTTCCATGATGAGGGTGGTTTTCCCGGAGCCGGACGGCCCGACAAGTCCAATAATCGGTTTCATGGGAAAAGAATATCGAAGCATCCTATTAGTAGCAAGCGAGATTTTCTCGTTCTCCTTGATCCGTTCATGCTAGAATGTGAGTCATATGAACATTTTTGTACGCATCATTATCGGCTCGATTCTCGTAGCGCTTGGCATCGCTATGGTGATCAAGACGGGAAAATTTCGAGATTTTTTTGGGAATGTGCCTTTTGCCGAAAAATATCTTGGTGGAGGAGGTACCAATCTCTTTTATAAATTTCTTGGGATCACCATTATTCTTGTTGGGTTTCTTTGGGCAACGAATTTGTGGTCGGCGTTTTTACAAGCGACGCTCGGCTCATTATTCCCGGCACCGACTACCGCGCCAAATCGGAATATTCAATAATAAGCCCTTATTTATGATCTTTTCTCCGACTTCATCATGCCCTCTTTCGGCTGCAAACCATTCAATGCTTCTCGTCATAGTTAACGCTATACCTCTTCGCATTTCATGTTTTTCGCTCAAAACATGACTTGATAAATCCATGCAGAAAGACCATAAACAAGGACTTCACTATGTATCACAGCGGCAATGAATTGATTAATCCGTTTAAAACGCTTGAGCGAGCCGGGCTCAAGCCTGGGGATTTTGTTGCCGATCTTGGCTGCGGGGCATTGGGGCATTTTGTGTTTCCCGCGGCGCAAATTGTTGGAGGAGATGGGCGCGTCTATGCGGTGGATTTGGATAAGCGGGCACTGAAAGCGATTGAACGCACGGCGAGCTTCGAACAGTTTTGGAATATTGTCCCCGTCTGGTCGGATATCGAAGTGACGCATGCGGCGCGCATTCATGATGAGTCGCTTGATCTCACTATCGTTGCGAATAATTTATATCTGGCAAAAAATCGTGCGGGTCTGGTTTCAGAGGCATTTCGACTGACCAAGCCGGGCGGTCGCATTCTTATTATTGAATGGCAGGCTTGCGAAATGGTTTTGGGCCCTGCTCCGGAGCACCGATTGGAGGTCGAACGGGCCAAAGAGGTGTTTCATCATCCTGAATTGGAGCTTGTGCAAGAGTTTGAAGCCGGGGACTGTCATTATGGGCTTTTATATGAACGGCATTTACGTTCCGGTCCCGATGTGTTACATCTCAACCAAATTCAAATGGAAGATGTATAAATTATGGACTATCTCACACCACTTTTACGCCCCGGATATTGGTTCAGTACGACGGCTATTCCGTTTTTACCGATTATTGATAAACTCGTTCTCATTTTTCTCCTTGGCTTGGTCATCTCGGGTATTGGCTGTTTCGTATATGCGAAATATGGAAAGGGCTTAGCGAAATATTTAAAGAGACTGCTTCGACGATATGCGAATTTGCTGACGACAGCCGGGGGAGTTGGGTTATTGCTTTATGCATTTACCTGGCAGCGGGTGCCATTTCTCAGCATGAGATTCTTCTTTGTTTTGTGGGCGGTGTTATTTGGCTACTGGCTTTGGACCATTATTCGTTTTCAATGGAAGGAATTGCCGGCGAAGCGGAAATTGCGTGAAGAACAAATGGAGCGGAATAAGTGGCTTCCAAAAAAGAGATAGGAGATAGGAGCTGGGAGATTAGAGCCAAGAAACAAGAATAAATCAAAAGGGGCTTGCGTCCTTTTTTGATTTGGTATTAAAGCGGCCGCCACACCCGAAGATATGACGGCCAGCGCTTCCAAACCGACGGGATTCGAACCCGCAGCTGAGCTCTTCGCTCAAACGATGAGGTAAGAGCGGTCGTGAAGGCAGTACCAGCACGGGGTGCCCCGAGATTAGCCGTATTCTCCACAGATTGAAAGCAATAATAGAAGTAACAAAAAAACCAGAGCCTTGTCAACGCTCTTGACCTGGTTGAGTAATGTGTGGAACGGGGTAGAGAGTGACATATGCAAGAAAACGAAAAGGGGAACTTGGCGAACGTATTGCCGAGGCGTATTTACGTTTCCGTGGATTTCGCGTCATCGAGCGAAATTGGAGGTGTTCTCATGGAGAAATAGATTTAATTGTGAAGCGGGGATGTGAATATCGCTTTATTGAGGTGAAATATCGGACCAGTATGGACTTTGGGTATCCGGAGGAGGCAATTACCGAGACCAAGCTTGATCATATAAGGAAAGCGGCAGAAGCATACCTTTTCTCTCTTAAGCGCTTGCCTAAAAATTATCAGATCGATATTATTTC
>CBDULO010000010.1:0-12284 GCA_965368095.1 uncultured bacterium
CGCTCTTGAAGTTCGTTCATCGGGAACATCAAGTACCGGAGATTATTTAATTAGGACATATAATGATCTTGGTTCTGCTGTATTTACGATTAATCGAGAAGGGAATATTACGAGTGATGGCTACCTGACCGTTTCCGGTGCCACAACTTCAACATTCGCGCATGCCGTTTCTTCAACTCGTGGAGAATATTCTCTCGGGTTAACGGTTGGCGGAAGAGATGTCTGTTTAGACGATGGAACCAATTGTCTCGCAGGGGCTGAAAACGACACGCTCGCCACGGTTTCGAATCGTGGGAACTTCGCAACATCGTCTCTCCTTTTTTATGGAGGAGCAACCGCAAGCACATTTACGGCGACCAGCACGCTGACAGCGAATGGAAATGTGATTTTGGGTGATGCTTCGGCGGACACGATTACATTTAATGGCCGAGTTGCCTCCAGTTTGGTGCCTGATACGGATATTGCCTATTCATTCGGTACAAGCGCTCTGCGATTTCAGGATGCTTGGTTTGGAGGGACGGTGACCTCCACGGATTTCAGGGCGCAGGTTTCCACGAGTACATTTACAACGGCCGCAACACATGCGGTTGGAGACGGTCCGTATCATGTCTTTGTTTCGGAGGGGTATGCCTATGTTGCCAATGCGAATGACGATACGTTTTCTATTATTGACGTGTCGGTGCCGGGAAGCCCTTCAACTGTCACGACGACCTCGGTTGGTGACGCGCCGGATACAGTTTTCGTTTCAGGTGGATACGCATATGTCGGGAATCAAGGAGATGCGACTATTTCCATTCTGGATATTTCAAATCCGGCGACTGTCTCAACGGTTGCGACGTACACAGTTCCATCAGCCGCGGTCTCGCTCTATGTTAGTGGCAGGTATTTGTATACGACAGGTTATTTTCTCGATAATTTTTCCATTATCGATATTTCTGATCCATCGAATCCCGTCACCCTTTCCACGCATACGGTGGGCGACTTTCCGCGCGGTATGAGCATTTCCGATGGATATGCATATATGGTGAATGAGGGAGATGACACGATGTCGATTGTTGATGTCACCGACCCGCTAAATCCTACAACGGTGACCACGACAAATGTCGGCGACCTTCCGCGCTGGACCCATATTTCGAATGATCATATTTATGTAACGAATCGAGGCGATGATAATCTGATGATTTTTGACATAACGAATCCCGCGTCACCTTCACTTGTCGCCACGCAGTCGGTTGGCGGGGACCCATTTTCTGTCTCGGTTTCCGGTCGGTATGCCTATGTTGCGAATAATGCGAGCGGAACGGTATCGGTTATCGATATCTCGAATCCATCGAGTCCCGTTGATATTTCTACACATACGGTCGGTGGTACGCCATTCTCAGTCTTTGTCTCCGGACGATATGCATATGTCCCAAACAATGGCGACGATACCTTGTCGATCATTGAAATCGGAGGCGTGGAAACAAATGGTCTTCTTGCCGACGCGGCGAGTATCGGAAATCTCTCGGTATTCGGAAGCGGTTCAATCGCGGATCAGCTCTTCATCGGGCAATCACTCAGCGTGGGAAGCGGCGGCATCTTCTCTGCGGGAGGAATTTCCATATCAGATCCGTTTGCTACGTCGACCTTTGTCGGTGCGGTTTCAACAACACGACTTCGAGTGAATGGTCAGCAGGTGTGTCTTGAAGACGGAACCAATTGTCTCGCGGGCTCTGAAAACGATACGCTCGCTACAGTTTCTAATCGTGGAAACTTTGCGACCTCGTCTCTCCTTTTTTACGGAGGAGCAACCGCGAGCACGTTTACCGCGACCAGCACGCTGACAGCGAATGGGAATGTTGTTCTCGGTGATGCGGCAGCAGACACGATTACATTTAATGGTCGAGTCGCGACGGATATTTTGCCGGACACGGACTTAGCATACTCCCTTGGTTCAGCCTCATTGCGTTGGGATGGATATTTTGGATCGGTTACAACAACGAATTTATCTGTCTTGGATACATTTAACTTTAGTTCCGCTTCAGGTTCATCGCTTGATTTACTCACGCCGACTGCCCCAACGGGTTTGAGTGTCGCCAATACCACCGGTACGGCCATGGATGTCTATGTTTCAAATGGGTATGCCTATGTCGCTGATCTCGGATCGGGATTGCAGATCTTCAATGTGAATGATCCTGCGACGCCGGTTTTTACCAGCGGAACTTCATTGGGTGTGAATGAAGCATGGGAGGTGGTTGTGCAAGGACGGTATGCCTATGTGGCATATGAAAGTGCCGGGCTTCGTATTTATGATATCTCCAATCCGTCGAGTCCGCTCCCCGTTGGATCGTTTACGACATCATGTCGTGCCATCGGGCTTTATGTTTCGGGCGGGTATGCCTATGTAGGGTGTGATACTGCCGGCGGATTTCGAGTGATTGATATTTCCGATCCGACAAATCCAACGCTCGCCGGCTCATTAGCTCTGTCCAGCACTCAAGGAGTATATGTGCAGGGCGAATACGCTTATACGGCAAATGGAGCGGACGGCTTGCGAGTGATTGATATCGGCGACCCAACGGCGCCTGTAAATGTTGGTACATTGAACACAACTGGTTCAGCTCATAGCGTTTCAGTATCCGGAAAATATGCCTATATTGCGGATAATACGAATGGATTGGTGGTTGCTGATATCTCCGATCCAACCGATCCGACGGAGGTGGCAAACCTTCCCTTTTCAGGCGGTGTGGCATGGGCGCTGGATATTGCCGGAAATTATGCATATGTGGGGAATTTCGGAGATGGCATGCGCGTCGTGGATATTTCCGATCCGACAAATCCTGTTCTTGTCGCCACGTATGATGACGGCGCCAATCTCATGCGAGGGGTGCATGTTCTTGGAAAACATGCCTATCTTGCTTCAAGTGCCGCCGGTTTGCGCATCGTAGATTTGCAGGGTGCGGATATAAGTACGGCAAGAATCGGTGATCTTCAAGCAGGGAGCGCGAGTGTCGTTCAGGATCTAGAAGTTGGGAATAATCTCTTTGTAAGAAATGCATTGAATCTTGGCTTTGGTGGGCTTCACTCAAATGGATCGATTGTTGTGTCAGATGGAAATGTGACATCTACTTTCCGTGGCGCCGTTTCAACAACGCGTCTTAGAGTGAACGGGCAGAAGGTATGTCTCGCGGATGGAACGAATTGTATTGCGGGTGGAAGCGGAGATACTAACTGGACCTATGTTGCCGCTTCGGACTTTGTTCGAAATAATACGTCGACAACCGATATCGTTCTCGGCTCAACGGCAACGTCAACCGGCGCCCCGGCATACTTTGATCTTGCTGGCGGTCAAACCGGCACAAGTAACTTTTATCTCGGTCATGCTACGAATGCGAATTTAATTGTCGGTGGAACTTCAACAACAGTTTCGCATATGAATTCCGCATTCGCGCTAAATGGGAATGATCTATATGTGAGTGGAAATATCGGGTCGGCGTCGAGCGTGTATACGAATGGTGAGTTTGTTGCGGGTGCCGCGTCAACGCATTTTGGGGATGGCTTCATTACGGCAACCGGAACGACGAATTTAATTACAGTTCGAGCGGAACAAGGGTCGAAGTTTATCAATGCGATTGATAATTCACTCACAGGAGACTTCGTCTTTGATCTTGTTGCGACAACCACGCCGGCAAATAGACAAAGAAGTATCCGTATTCGTGACGGCTATATGTATGCCTTGGTAGATGACTTCGGCACAGAACGATTTGATATTTTTGACCTTTCAGATCCTGTATCCCCTACTTCGGTTGGTTCATATACATTTGGAGGATTTGATGATCCGCGCAGTTTCGAAATTCAAGGGAATTACGCGTATGTCGTAGCGCAATTTACGGGTCTGTACATTCTCGATATTAGCGATCCAACCAATCCAGCGCTTGTTGATACGGTGACTTCTCCATTTAGTTTACCGATTACCGATGTGGAGATTGATGGGAATCGCGCCTATGTTGTTTCCGCTTCTTCCGGTCTTGGGAATGGGCGCTTTCACGTCATTGATATTACGGATCCAGCAAATGCAACGACGACCGCGACGATTACGGGGATGAATCTTCCGGCGTATATGGCTAAGGACGGCAATCATGTGTATGTAGCCGAGAACCTCTTTGTCTTCCCAGATTCATATCGGGCGATGAGCATTATCGATGTCAGCAATCCGGAGGCACCGTTTATTTCTGCGACGACTTCATTGTCTGATTCCGTGAATGCGATGTATGCGCGAAACGGAACAGTATACCTTGCTCTTAATGGAGGGACGGTTGCTTCATATGATGTGACGAGCTCAACTAATCCGGTGCTTCTAGATTCCTTTGCTTCCGGGAGTTCATTCAGCAGCGGTTCTGACGGTTTGGATGTTTCAGGCCGCTATATGTTTCTTCCGCATGCATTAGGACGTATTTCCGTCGTTGATATAGCTGATCCAAATAATCTTTCCACGGTTTTACAGCTTCCGGCATCGGGCACGTTCACTTTGAATGATCCGGTGGTGCATGGAAAATATCTATATGTGACGGATTCCGGCACGGCACAAATTTCGATTTATGAAAATCCCGGGCTGGAGACAAATGGGCTTGTCGCTGCGAATGCAAATATCGGCACCTTGCGCGTTTCGGACCATGCATTCTTTAGTGGAAAGCTTGAAATTGAAAATAGTTTATATGTACGTGGAGACATCAATGCGGAGAGAGCGATTAATGTTCTTTCAAGCGCGACTTCAACATTCTATGGCGGTGTTTCAACAACGCGGTTAACGGTTAATGGCCAACAGGTTTGTCTTGCGGATGGAACGAATTGTTCCGGTGGCGGAGGAGGCGGCGGTACCTCGAACTGGGTGTATTCAAGCACGGGCGACTTTCTGCGACCGTCAACATCGACCGACAATATTGTCATCGGCGGAACAAGTACCACGGTGTCACATATGAATTCCCAATTCACCATGGATGGTGGAGATTTGTATGTCAGTGGGAATATCGGTTCAGCGTCGAGCGTTTATACGAATGGAGCATTTGTTGCGGGCCCAGGCTCGACGTATTTCGGAAATGGTTTTATCAATAAGAACGATTCCGGTGCGCTGACTATTTCTGCGGTGGATGGCGTTGATCTTGATACATCGCTTGATCTTGTCTACGGATCAAATGCACCGATGAGTGTTACAGATACTGTAACAATTAATGACAATCCACGTCATGTAAAAATTCAGGGCGACTATGCATATATTGTAAACAGTGCAAGTCAAAAAACGCTTTCGGTCGTAGATATTTCGAATCCCGGCTCCGCTTCAACAACGGCTACTGTCAATATCGGCGACGGTTTCAGCGGGCAATGGACGGATATCGATGTCTCCGGAAATTATGCCTATGTTTCCATTTACAATGACAATTCCTTGAATATTATCGACGTAAGTAATCCAAGCGCGCCTGTTGAAATCGCCGTACTGACAGGATTATCGGGAGCATCTGCCGTTCGAGTAAGCGGAAACTATGCTTATGTCAGCGGATGGGGCTCGAATGAATTGAGTGTTGTCGATATTTCAGATCCGGCGAACCCGGTTGAAATTTCAACGATTTCAAGCAGTTCAAATGTTTGGTATCACGATGTCTTCGGAGACTATGTCTATACCGTTTCATATATCGACACGCCGGTTGTTGGAGTGATAAATGTCTCCGATCCCGAGAACCCCGTTCTCAACTCTACGCTTACCTTGACCGGGATTGGATTGGGCAGCAACTATCCTCGCATTGCGGCTGAGGGGGGATATGTATATATCGGCGACTCGGAAGGAAATGATTTGGTCATTCTCGACGTGAAAGATCCGTCTGATCCGAAGATTATGTCGAGTAGCGCCATTACCGGCGGTCCAAGCACGATTGATAGGATGAGGGATATTTCCATCAATGGTCGATACCTTTATGCCGTGGAAGATAATGCGTCCGCCGAGGTTCATGTCATTGATGTGCTTGATAGGAATAATCCGGTTCACGTACAGTCATTTGATATTGGCGAGAGTTCCGCCTTCGGTATCGATGTTTCCGGTAATATTGCCGCAGTTACGCAGGATGCTCAAGATGAGCTCAAGGTGATCGACCTTGGAGGGCTTGAAGCGAATGCGCTTCTTGCACATAGCGCGAAGCTTGGAGACGTAAATATCACCGGAAGAGCAAATATTCAAAATACCCTTTCCGTTGGCGCAGGAATTTCCGTTGGCGCAGGAGGGGTGCAGAGCATTGGCGCTCTCAGTGTATATGCGACAAATACCACCTCAACATTTGCAGGCGGACTTTCCGTGAAGGGGCAGGGCGTCTGTCTTACCGATGGAACCGGCTGTCAGGTCTTGACGGACGTGACATATAATAGCGTTACGACCTCATGGCTCTCTTTTGATAATGCATCAGGCACAGACTTAACCCTTCACGGTGCTGGAAATATAACGAGCTTGGTCACGGGTGCCGGAACAAATATCAATGTGTTCAAGGGTATTTATGTCATGGATAAATATCTATATCTCGCTAATGACCCATTGAGCATGCAGGTCTATGATGTGTCGGATCCAACCGCCCCGGTGCAGGTGGGAACGTCTACGGCCGTTGGCGATTTGTCGCAGGCATTTGTAGCTGGAAGTTATGCCTACTATGCGGCCGGAGCAAATGGACTTGCGATATTCGATATCTCTGATCCAGCAAATCCTACGTTGGCAGGCTCGAATGATCCGGGCGGATCAGATACATGTGAAAGCATTTGGGTGTCAGGAAGATATGCTTATGTCCCATGTCAGTTATCAGGGTTAAGAATATTTGATATTTCAAACCCAACAAATCCAACATTGGCAGGTACGTACAATTCACCAGGCAATGCATGGGATGTCTATGTGCGTGACAATATCGCGTATCTTGCCGATGGGGGCACGTCCTTCTATGTCATCGATGTCAGTACGCCGAGTTCACCGACTCTTTTAGGAACGTATACGAATGGAGCCGCTAATATGCGCGGTGTCAGTGTTGTTGGAAGTACGGCCTATTTAGGGGGATATAGCGCAGGTATTATCGCGGTTGATGTTTCAAGCTCAACAAATCCAACCTTCTTAGGATCTTATGACAATGGTCGCGCAGAAGAACTTAAGGTCGCTGGTGACTATGCATACGTTGTCGATAGCCAGTTCTCTGATATTGACATCATCGATATTACTGATCCAACTAATCTTACGCTTGCTAAGGAGGTAAATAGCTCTGCCGGTTCGGTCTTTATTCAAGGACAGTATTTATATGCTGCCAGCAATGGCGGGATTAATATTTGGAAGATGGGCGGGGTTAAGAGTACAAACGGGATTATCGACAGTCTTCTCTCTCATGAAATTTGGGTTGATCAAAATGTACATATTGGCAATGATTTATATGTTCGAAGCGGGATGCATGTCGGTCGCGGCGGCATTGTTTCTGAAGGAGGCATCAATGTACAAGGCTCTTCATCGCTTGGAGGCGTTTCCGCTTCAAGTGTTTCCGTTGGGGGCGTAAGCGTCTGTCTTGCGGATGGAACAAATTGTCCCGCAAGCAGCGATCTTAACTGGGTGTATGACAGTGGCAATAATCTTGTAAGAAATGCCACGCAAACAACAGATATTCTTTTCGGTGGAGTTACGCCCGCAAATGGAGGCGCGGCTTACTTCGATCTGTCAGGAGGTACGAATGGAACATCGACGGTATACTTCGGCTATACGACAAATACCAATGTTGTCGTCGGCGGATCGGCGATAACCGGCCACGGACTTCATTCGCAATTTGTCATGAATGGTAATGACTTCCTGGTCAATGGAAATATTGGGTCGGTTTCATCCATCTATACAAATGGAGCGTTTGTCGCGGGAACGGGTACGACCATGTATGCCGACGGGAGTCTCACGAAGACAAACGGAAACTTTACTCTCGATATTTCAGGCGGCTTCCTGCTTCCATCGGCAGATCTGGGCGTTTCTCTTGGAAGCTCCGCGCTTAAGTTTAACGGCTACTTCGGAAATGTCACTTCAACGGGCAATGTGACTCTTGGCGATGCGGCGAGCGACTTAATTTCAATAAATGGAAGTATTAATACGGATCTTCTTCCTCCTTTGGGTACGGTTTACAGTATTGGTAACTCAACCAATCCTTGGGACGGGTACTTTAGAAATGTCACCGCAACAAATCTATTCGTGGCGAGCGGCGGAATTGATATTCTTCCTCCCGATACGTTCTATCCGGATGCGGACCTTCTCGCAACTTCAACGATT
The DNA here is from genome assembly GCA_965368095.1 of uncultured bacterium. GTDB lineage: Bacteria > Patescibacteriota > Patescibacteriia > 2-12-FULL-60-25 > 2-12-FULL-60-25 > 21-14-all-47-17. The sequence continues at coordinate 8,294 of CBDULO010000010.1, forward strand.
ATCGGCGGCGCGCCAAAGGGTATTCATGTTCAAGGACGAAACCTTATTAGCATCAGTGGTACCACGGACGCTATCGAGGTTGTGGACTTTTCAGATCCAACCAACCCGTATCTCGTCGCGAGCTCAACTCTTGGAGCCGGTGTAGGGCCAACGGAATTCGTTGTTGAAAATGACCTTCTGATTCTCGCCGGAGACTTTAGCGGTGTCGATGGTCTTCGCATGTATGATATTCGAGATCTGCATAATCCTGTAAATGTCGGTGAAATTGATTTGAGCCACCAGGCGGTTACAGATGTCGACGCGGCGGGCGTGCATGCTTATGCAATTTCTTCGGTAAGTTCATCCATGTATATCGTGAACTTGGGCGACCCTTCGCGACCTCGACTGGTTGACACACTTACAGGTATCGGGACGCCAAGCGATATCAAGGTACAAGGGAATTATGCGTATATCACGGAGCAGACAACGGAAGAGCTGATGATTATTGATATTAGTGATCCGACAAATGCGGTGGAGGTGGGTTCGGTGGTATTGCCGACGATCAATCCGTATGATGTGCAGGTTCAAGGTAATCGCGTATATGTTTCGTATCAAAATGCAACGAGTTTCTCCACGGTTGATGTCAGTGATCCAACGGCGCCATTTGTTGTAGGAACGACAACATGTGCCGGTACGAGATGTAATGATAGCCATATCGCGGGAGATCTCATGGTGCAAAAAGGATATTATGTCCTTAATCAAAGCCGGGTGATCCGCATGATGGATATTTCATCCAGCTCAACGCCGGATACAATTACGGAGCTTGAATATGTGAAGCCATCGGCCGGCATTGAATTCCTCCATAAAGTAGGCGACCTTGTCGTGGTCATTCAAAGCGATACGATTTTTGGCGCACCGACAAGTTCGGTAACCATTATCGATACGGGCGGCGTTGTCACGGACGGTATTCGCTCCGCTTTTGCTGAACTCGGAACGGGAAGCGTTCGAACTGATTTACAGATCGGTCAGAATCTTACTGTGGGGAGCGAGTTGTCGGTTGGCGGACAAGGCATTTCTTCACGAGGAGGCATCACCGTCCACTCAACCGGTTCGCATTCCATTCTTGCCGGTCAGCTCACCATCGGAGATATGTTCGGCGAGGACGAGTTCACGAATATTTATCAAACGACTATTTATTATCCGGATGCAGTCATCGCTCGACCGGGCCTTTGTTTAGACAATGTGAATACAGCTGCCACGTGTCCAAATTCACTTGTTTCCATCTCAGCGGATGATGCAATTAATGCGTCAGCATTTGATCTCGCGGAAGTCTATTCCGTGAGCGGACCATCCGCTCCGGGGGATGTATTGGTTCTCGACTCAACCACTTCAACCACGGTCACGGTTTCTTCCGGAGTGCCTTATGACAAGAAAGTCATCGGTGTTGTTTCAACCAAGCCGGGACTCCTTCTTGGCTGGAATGAAGGCGCGAAGGTCGCGCTCGCGGGGCGTGTTCCAACCAAGGTGAATCTTACAAATGGAGATATTGCGGTTGGGGATCCGCTCACAAGCTCCGGGGTAGCCGGGCAAGCAATGAAAGCGACAAAGCCCGGAATGATTCTCGGATATGCTCTTGAAGATACGAGTGCAACCGGAACTATTGAAATGTTTGTTGATACCGGGTACTGGGCCGGGGATATTCTCACAACAGATGGACTCATTTCCGAATTGGCCGATGATCTCACCTTTGCCGCATCTGACACGGCGGACGCTTCCACCACGCTTGTTGATTCATGGGGACTGACATTCCGCGGAGAGGCGTGGAATGCGAGCGCTTCTTCCACAGTCAATCAATCGTTTACATTAGCGACGGATATTCTCTCAACGACAAGCTCGCGCTTTACGATTCAGAATTCATCCGGCACGAATGCATTCTCGGTGAACCAAGAGGGAGACGTGACTATTTCAGGGAAGCTCTATCCATCGGCGAGAGGCGTCGCGCAGAATGATATTTATATCTTTGTGGATGATACGCTCGCGCCGACATCTACCTATATTTCAACCAATGCCGACGGTTGGCAGTCATTGGATACCTATGACTTCGCCGAACGATATCCATCGTCGGATAATTTAGAGCCGGGAGATCTTGTTGTCGTCAAGGATTCAGGGACGCGCCATGTCCAGCGCGCCATGAATGATACGGATATGGTGCTTGGTATTGTTTCCACGAGACCGGCCTTTATCGCGGGTCGTCCGGGAGATGATCAATATCCGATAGCTCTCTCCGGACGCGTGCCAACCAAGGTTTCCGGAATGAATGGAGCGATTTTTGCGGGGGATGCGCTTGCGCCATCGAGTATTCCGGGTGTCGCCGTGAAAGCCGTGAAAAATGGACCAATGGTAGGTATTGCGCTTGATGATTACGATATTGATCAAGTTGGTGAGATTGAAGTATTTGTAAATCCAGGCTGGTGGGGAGGCGCTGAAGGAGATAGCGAAGGAGCAACCGGTTCCGGCACGGGAAGCGTGGCGCAAGGTTTTGCTTCCATCGCCTCTGGCGCTACCAAGGTTTCAATTACCTTCCCGTCCATCGGCTCTTATCCGAATGTATTCGTGACACCGCAAGGACAAGCGGGCGAATGGTGGACCGGAAATTATTCCGATCAAGGATTTGAAATTATTTTAGCCGCTCCGTTGCCGCGCGATGTCATGTTCTCATGGACCGTTCAGCCGCTATTGGATGGAAATATCTTGTATTACTCGGATGGTACGAATGATATATTAGATCCTCTCACCGGCGCGCCCGTTCCACGGGAAGAGGATCCGCAAGAATAAGCAGGGGTGCGCGCATTCCATGCAAAATTTTCTCCAATATTGAGAGAAAGGATGTGATATACTGGTGCTCATACACAGCATATGTCTATTCTTTCAAAAACCGTTTCTTCAACACGTAAAATCGCGGCCGAGAAGCCGCTTAAGCCCAATAGTGAGATCAGCGCATTTCTCAATAAAGTTATCCAGGTCTGTTTACATGCTCTGGTTTTTCTTACGCCCCTTCTGTTCACGCCGTGGACGATTGATTCATTGGAGCTTGGGAAGCAGACGTTATTGGTTATTATTGTTTCCATTACCGTTGTTGCGTGGGCCGGAAAAGTAATCGCGGAAAAGCAATTCACATTAATCCGCCACTGGATTCACCTCATGGTGCTTCTTTTCGGCATAGGTTATTTGGTGGTTTCGCTCTTCAGCAAGGACCCATATCTCTCTTTTGTCGGTTCTTTCGGACAAATGCCATGGTCATTCGCGACGATTCTCAGTCTCGTCCTCTTGTATTTCGTGATTGTGCATCATATTCGAAAAACGTCTCAAATTTATAATTTGATTCTCACATTTCTTTTAAGTTCCTTCCTCGTCGCCTTCTATGGGGTATTGCAGATTTTTGGATGGCATATTTTTGAAGCCGCTGTTACGCGAAATCGAGGCTTTTCGAGCGTGGGGACCATGTTCAGTCTCGCGGTTTTTCTTGTCGTGCCGATTATTGTTTCAACCAATCTTTTATTTCACGGCTGTCGCAATAAGGTTTGTTATCTCGGATCACCAAAGCCCATCGGAGTCGCATCACGCGTTTTATTGTGGGCGATGCTCGTTCTCGGTCTTTTTGATCTCGTCTTGATTGATTTCTGGGGAGCGTGGGCCGGGCTTATTTTCGGCATTGCGCTTATGATGGTGATCGGTTTTCTGCGATCGCGCACGATTCACAAATCCGTATCCTTGATTGCGCCATTGGCCGTGCTGATTCTTTCTCTTGTTTTCCTTTTTATTAAGAGTCCGATTACGACTGCTATTCCGAGCGAAGTATCCCCGTCATTTTCAGCCAGTTGGGAGATTGCAACAAAGACATTGGAACAAAGCCCGCTCGTTGGTTCGGGGCCAGGCACATGGATTTATGATTATGCGCTTCACCGCATTCAAGAGATCAACCTTTCTCCTTTCTGGCAGGTGCGATTTGATC
>CBDULO010000011.1:0-11553 GCA_965368095.1 uncultured bacterium
ACCCTTCTCGCACATCTTCTCCGGTCAAATTATCGTCTTTTTCTTTCAAATATCCCTTAGTACGAGCATAGCTGTTCAAGACACGCGTCAGCGCGCTTCGAAATCCGGCGACATGAGTTCCACCTTCCGGATTAATAATATTATTGGTAAATGCATAAAGATTCTCCTGAAAATCTCCCGTATATTGAAGAGCGATCGACACCTCCGCCGGCCCTTCCTGTTTTTCCACGAAAAAGACATTTGGATGCTTCGCTTCACGCTCATGATTCAAATGGCGTACATACGACGCAACGCCCCCTTCAAAATAAAAGGCATAGGTCACCGGAAACGCACCTCGCTCATCCACAGCGATAAGCTTAATCCCCTTTGTGAGATAACATTGCTGGCGATAATGCTCGATCACGCGCTGAAATGGAATGCTCGTCCCTTGCGTAAAAATCTCCTTATCCGGCTTAAAACGAATCGTTGTCCCATGCGCCTTACTGGTTCCGATTTTCTTCACGCCGCCTTTCGGTTTTCCTCTGACATAGTCCTGACGATACTCGCCGCCATCACGACGAACGGTCGCTTCAAGATGTTCCGAGAGCGCGTTCACAACCGAAACACCGACACCATGCAATCCGCCGGAAATTTTATACCCGCTATCCTCGCCGCCAAACTTTCCTCCGGCATGCAATTTGGTCAAAACGAGCTCAAGCGCGGATACCTTATGTTTTGAATGCTTTTCAACCGGAATTCCGCGCCCGTCATCGCTCACCTCCACATAATCATCCGGCTGGAGCTTCACTGTGATGGTTGTTGCATGACCCGCCATCGCCTCATCAAAGGAGTTATCAGCGACCTCTCTCAATAAATGGAAAAGGCCGTCCGGGCCGGTAGACCCAATATACATTCCCGGACGCTTCCGCACGGGTTCCAATCCTTCCAAAACGGAAATTTGCTCTGCACCGTAATTCTTCCTTTCCTTCTTTGGCGCCTTGCTTGTTTTGCTCGGTTTTGAGGCTTTTTTTTCTGCTTTTTTCGGCATAAGTTCGACAAAAATAGTAACAAGAAATCAAGCACATGTGAAGGCTTTATGTGCAGCTCCATGCTATACTGTTTTCATGCCGGAGAACTACCAAATAGGCAGCGGACTTTCAGATCAAGAACTCAAAATCGCCAGCTTCTGGGTGAGGAATAAGCCATTATTCAAACGCATAGGTTATGGCGCCCTTATCGGGATCTCATCCGCGCTTTGGCTTTTTGTCGCCTGGTCATTATTGGACGCATACGCGATCTCTTATCCAAGAGAAGCGCGTATTCCGCGAATCATCACCTCTAATCAAGTCACCATTGAAAGTCTCCGCACATTTGAGCCCGACCCCATTCAAACGTCCGACACAAATGTCTTCGATACGACGGATGGAAGAAAAGACCTGCTGGTCGAAATCACAAATCCCAATGAGAAATGGGCCGCGACATTCACCTATCGATTTAATATTGGCGGCGCGCTTACGCCGGAACGAAAAGGCTTCATCCTCCCCATGAGCCAAAGCTATATTACGGAGCTCGGCTATACGCCTGAAACAAATGCGCGCACAGCCGAACTTGCCGTAGAAAATATTGAGTGGATGCGCGTCACTCCGGACGATGTCGGAGCGAGCTATGTGGAATTCTCGGAGCGTCGTCTTGATTTCAGTTTCGATGAAATCACCTATGAGAATGACTTGGACTTTAACGGACAAAAAATCGGACAAACCTCATTTATTCTGAATAATCATTCCCCATACGGATATTGGAATACCGACCTCACCGTGATCCTCTACCGCGCCGATCGCCCCGTGGGCGTCACCACCATTACGGAGCGCGAGCTTCGTCCGGGGGAAAACCGACCGATCAAGATCAATTGGTTCGACAATATTTCCGGAGTCTCAAAAACGGAAATACGCGCAAATGTAAATATTTTGGACGACGACAACTACCTTTCATCCTCCAGATTTTAAGTCGCGCTCGCCCCATATTTCACCCACCTTCAATCCCCTCTCAAAGCATGCTAAGTTCGAGACATGCAGCGATTAATTGAACGTCTGAGCCGAGTCGACTGGACGCTCTGTACGGCCACAATCACCCTTACGTCTATTGGGCTCGTGGCTATTTATGGCATTGGTATCTCGCAATCACCCGCAAACCTTTTCCTTTTTCATAAACAGCTCGCGACATGCATTATTGGCATTTTGCTCGCGGCAAGTTTTATTTTTCTGGATTATCGATATCTTCGGTCATATGGCTTCCTCCTATACATCGTCGGCGCCGTTTTGCTTCTCCTTGTGCTCTTTTTTGGCGTGACGGTGAATAGGACGCAAGGCTGGTTTCGTATCGGCGCCCTCTCTTTTCAGCCGGTGGAAATCGCAAAGATCACCTTAGCCACCTATCTTTCCGCCCTTTTCTCAAGAAAGAGCCATAAACGGCTGACCTGGTTCATTTTCGGTATTAGTTTTTTTGCCACGGCCGGATATGCCGCGCTTGTCCTCTTCCAGCCGGATTTCGGTTCCGCCATGGTGCTCTTTGTTATTTGGGGGGTCCTCGCTCTCTTTGCCGGACTTCCAAGACATGCCTGGATTATCATCCCGCTCGCACTCATCACCATAGGCGGTCTGACCTGGAACTTCGCTTTCGAACCCTATCAAAAAGCGCGTATTGAATCGTTTCTAAATCCTGAACTTGATCCGCGAGGAAGCGGATATAATGCGATTCAAGCAAGAATCGCTATCGGTTCGGGCGGCCTGCTTGGAAAAGGAATCGGCGAAGGATCGCAGGCGCGCCTGCGCTTTCTTCCCGCCGCCGCAACCGACTTTATTTTTGCCGTCGTAGGAGAAGAACTCGGTTTTTTTGGCGTGGTATTTATCATGGGGTTATTCGGACTCATCATGTATCGCTTTATTCGAATAGGCTATGAAAGCGAGGATGAATTCGCAAGCCTGCTTTTAATTGGGCTTGGAAGTATCTTTCTCGTGCATATGTCGGTAAATGCCGGAATGAATTTGGGTATCATGCCAATTACCGGTATTCCGATGCCTTTTCTTTCAGCCGCCGCCTCTTACTTATTGGTCAGTTTTCTCGCCATAGGTCTCGCCGAAAGCGTCGCCGTTCGCAGGCGCGGAATCGCCAGCCAGGAAGCGGGAAGAATATTATTTGAATAACTTGTCGTCGATTCGGCTTTTTGCTAGTCTCATTCCCGTCCCGCGGGTATCGTATAGTGGCTATTATGTGACCTTCCCAAGGTCGAGATGGGGGTTCGATTCCCCCTACCCGCTCCATGCCAACGTAGCTCAGTCGGTAGAGCAATGCTTTCGTAAAGCAGAGGTCGCGAGTTCGATTCTCGCCGTTGGCTCCATAGATAAAGACCGCCTATACGGCGGTCTTTTTATTACGGTTATTTTTTCACCTCAATCCATCGTACTCCTGAAGCAAATACATTGATCGCCTCTTTCCTTTGCTCATCTGTTGCGCGAAGACTTGCCATTCTTTTCTGCTCACTCGAGCCGCCTTCCAGAAAATACGATTTGACCCATCTCGCATCTGCAATATTTGTATAATCTAATGTCAAAACAACCTCCGGGACACCCTTGATCGCTTTCAGGACTTGCCTAAGCGACCTTCGTTTTGCAGCTGCATCCGTGATAAAGAGCGCCTCTTTTACTCTCTCTGAAATATCGAGCGGCTCGTCCTCGACTTGCTCCGACCGCTGACGCTCAAAAGACATAGGTTAAAAACTCAAATATCTTTTTGTTTCATCTCCTGAGATTTTCGCCGCCAGCTCGGTATCAAAAGCAAGCGGATCCTGCGTTTCCGTCAGTCTTCTTTGCTTCAACGTGTCCTCAAGAAGCGCCGGACGAACCACCAATTGTTTAAATTGCGGTATCCCCCACCCAAACTCATCTTGTAAAAACTGTTCGATTTCTCCGGGACTTGTCGAGGTCCCTGTCTGCGCAACCAGCTCTTCATAGGTTCGATCGATATCTAGTGAGGTCACAACAATACCGGCTTCTTCCGCCATTTGATCCACGGCGGCGATACGAATAGCGCGCTCATATGCCTGCACGCGATCCTCGGTCGTAATATCTCGCGAAACGCCCTGCGCGATCGCCGTTGGTCCTTTTAAAAATACCCGCTGAGCATTTAAATGCGTGAGATAATCCGCGTATTCTACTCGCTGATTCCCAACTTTCGCCACCGGCAAATTCAATGTATCCGCCACATTCACAACAATCGGATGTTCATTCTGATTTTGATATACAGACGCATAGAGTCCGGCGCCGGCCCCAACCAATACGAGGACGATAAGAACAGGAATAATAATATGTACAGGCTTTATTTGTTTCTTCATAGCTTTGATTTATTACTCAAAAAATATTTCAGCCAGCGCTCCGGATTTGACGCGAGACTGTCTTCCGCTTCAGCTTCGGGAGTACCCAGGCCATACTCTTGCCAAGACTCTAGCTCTTGATCCGCTCCGCGTAAAATAATCACTCGCTCCCCCGGCTTCTTGAGACCAAGCCTCGTTCTCGCTTCACGATCCAGGGCTTCCGGGGAGTCCATGCGCGATACAAGCTCGGTAAGAGCCAGCTTCCTTCCCTCAAGCTGTTCAATTTGCGCCTGCATTTGATGAATCTCTTGATCGACCTTCCATTCGCGATAGGTTTCACGAACCGTCGATACGCCAACGACAAGCAAAAGCGCTCCATTCGCAGCAAAGATCAGCGACCAACGGGCAATACGCTTCTTCTTCATCGCCTCTATCGTATATCGTTTATGGGTACGCGTCTAACCATCCCCTCGCGCATATTATCTAGACGGCCCATAAATGCCTTATAGCGAGGAAGTGCGGTGAATATAATATCGGGAGCATTGCCGCCGGAAGAAATAGAAATCGTCGCTGTGCGGCAAATCCAATCACGCATACCATTTCGCGAGCACTCCACTGATTGAATATGTCGAAGCGGCGCTTCAAATACTTTTCGCGACCAGGCGCCTCTTTGATCAACATGAATAAGCCGCTGATTCGTAAGCAGCAAAACCCTCGCGTCCCATTGAATAAATGACTTCAAGGTAAAAAATATTCCGGCGGCCACGGTAAGCGCGAGCAGAATAACGCCGAAGGCTCCCAGGGAAAGAAGAGCAAATAAAAAGAAGAACGGCACAACAATCAAAAGACCGGAAAGCAGAAGCTTCGGCCAAAGCGTGGCGGCATGGCGGCGCACGATCCCCTCGATCCGCTCTCCTTCTCGGAGCTGTAAAACATCACGGCTGTGAAACATATTGTATGGCTTCTTTCGCTACTTGCACTTCATCCCAAGGAAGTTTCTTTCCATTTGCAACACAAATCCACGGTTCGCACCCCTTGCCGGTCATCACCACAAGATCTCCGGATGCCGCAAACTCCATCGCTTTGAAAATAGCCTCCTTACGATCCAGTATTGTAAAGAGATTTTCTCCATCTGTCTTCCCGCCCTTGCGAGCGCCTTCCGCAACCTGTTCGATAATCTCCATCGGATCATCATCGTACGGATCTTCATTCGTCACAATAACAATATCCGCGCGTTCTGCGGCAAGACGGCCCAAAACCTCGCGTCTTGAAATATCTCGACCGCCGCCGCATGAACCGAGAACATGAATCGTCTTTTTTCTTGGAATAAATGCAAGCGCTTCATATAGCTGTTTAAAAGACTCCGGTTCATATCCATAATCAACAATCACTGTCCAATCTTGTCCGGCTTCAACACGCTCAACGCGTCCCGGAACATTTTGAATTTTCGACAAGGCTTCAGACGCAGCGCGTACGGAAATCCCCAGTCGCTTCGCCGTCTGAATGGCCGCGAGAGCATTATAGACCATGAATTCTCCGGGCTGATTCAAGCAAACCGATTCATTCTCCACATGAAATGTCACGCCGCGATCCCCAAGCTTCAGCTTGGTCGCCTGCATACCTCTCTCTGAATCCACGCCGAACCAAAGAACATCGGCGAGATGCGCCGCTTCCGCATAATATTCAGCCGCTTCATCATCGGCATTCAGAACGAAAAACGGCTTCACTGCTTTCCCGCGAATCCGCTTCGGCTTCTCCGCAACCACATGCTCGAATAAAATGCGCTTTGCCCGTTTATAGTTCTCAAAACCCCCATGCGCCTCAATATGTTCCGGCGTGAGATTGGTAAAAATCGCTCCGTCATACTGAATCCCAATATGACGATGCTGAATCAGCCCCTGCGAAGAAGTCTCAATCACAGCATAAGTACAACCCGCCTTCACCATATCTCGCAACATCCGCTGAAGCCAAAAACGTCCCGGCATGGTCATTTTGGTTTTGTTCAGCCATTCTTTCTCCCCGATTTTCAAAATCGCCGTGGTTGTCAGTCCGGCTTTTGCTCCTTCAGCCTCCAATGCTTTTGCCAAATAATAGCTCGTCGTTGTTTTTCCATTCGTTCCGGTCACCCCGATCACAATAAGCTTTTTTGAGGGATTTCCATACACAAAAGCCGCCAATTTCGCTAAAACAAAATGGTAAACAGAAATCCAGGATGCGGGAATGATTTTTCGTAAATATCCAATCATCAGAGGCTATACGTTACTAGAGAAATCATAGCGAAGACAATAGCCAGTGAAAAGGTCCCGATGGCGAATGGCACGGCAAGCGGAATACCGAAGATCCTTGCTAAAAAAAGAATGGTCACGCCCGTCACCTGAAGAAGCATCTTTATTTTTCCGGCGCCATTCGCGCTCGAATAAATCCCTTTCTTTTTTCGATAATATGCCCCGCCAAAAATCATTATTTCAAGCACGACGATCAGGATGGCGAAAATCAGATTAATTTCCCGCGCAACAAACACAACAACCACCGAACCGACAAGTAATTTATCCGCGATCGGATCAGCCATGGTTCCCCACATGGTGATCTGCTTTCGCAACCTAGCTAAAGACCCGTCGAGCGCATCCGTAAAGGCGGCAAATAAAAACAGGGCGATGGCCAAATCCCAGTACATCAGCCAAATGGACGCAATCACGGTGGGAATCATGAACAGACGCAAAATCGTCATATGATTCGGATGCACCCATTTTGGCACCAATGGAACAAAAATCGCACGCATGATTTTATCATGCGGATACAACTTAATATTCTTATTTGTCATCAACATACAGCCTCTGCCTATAGAATAGCTAAATTCTCGGCGAATAGCCAATTGTTTAGAATGCGGGTAAGATCGAAATATATGAGAAATGAAACCATATTCGGCAATCTTCCCGGAAGCTCACCTGAGGAAAAACGGCGTATTGTCGAAGGGGTTAGATATTTCGCAGAAATGAAAAACCTATTCAGTTAACATGGTGTCAGCAAGCCGACGAGAAATCAGTCTTTTTATTGCCGCGTCCATCGTGCTGGTTGTTGCCGGCTTTCTGTCGTCGAATGGACTCATCGTGAGATTGCTCGCCGTATTTTCAATTCTCTTTTTTGGACAGAAAATCGGCGAAAGCCTTATCAATACCGAAAGCGTGATAAAACAATGGCTCGCCGGGTCTCTTTCACTCATTGCTTTAACCGTCCTTTTTCAAACGGGATATTATTACCTGGATTTTAACCTTGGCGGTTTTACTGATGCGACAAGCCTCGCCTTGAGCATAGCTATGCTTTCCGTTTTTTCCATTTTCAATAAAAAGAATATTCAACAAGAAGAAGTGCCGGCTGTGACAGATAAACAACGCATCATGTGGATCACAGTCCTCTCCGTGCCGGCCATCATTGCTTTTGGCTTTATCGTAAAAGCATTATTTGCAAATGGAACCATCGAAAGCATACGCACGCCATGGCCATTTCTGCCCGAAGGAAGCTTCGTCGCATTCGCGATATTGCCGGTCATTGCGTGGCTCATGGCAAAAAAAACTTCATCCGTATTATTTACCGGGATGATCACCGTGCTTTCAACGCTAGGCGTCACTCTCATCGCTCCACTCATCTATACGCTCGGCTATGGATTCGACGGTTTTTTACATCGAGCGAGCCAAAAAATTCTTCTCGAAACCGGTACGCTCACCCCAAAGCCGCTGTATTATATCGGACAATACACGCTTAACACCTGGATGAGCCGCTTAATGGAAATCGACATTATGCACTTGGACAGATTCCTCGTCCCTCTTAGCGTCGCCATAATCATCATTGCACTCTTCCTCACATTGAAGCCGACGCGTACCAGCGCGCTGAGCGTAAGCGCGTCTTCAAGCCTCCTTCTTCTCTCACCCTTCGTCGCAACAACGCCACAAGCATTTGCCTATATTATCGGTATTTCGGCACTCATTCTCGCCTTCGGTACAAGAGAAAAAAACATCCATCCGCTCTTGCCCATGCTCCTGGCTATATGGTGTATGGCCATTCATCCTTTAGCCGGCCTTCCATTTATTGGAGCCGTGGCGACCACGCTTTGGACCATACGACTGTCCGAGAAAGGTATGTCGCTCATTAAATCTCCGCTCCTATATCTTTTAATTTTTGCGACAAGTATTTCCGTTCCGCTTGCTTTCGTGATTTTCTCCGGAGGTTCGGGACAAATTCTCTGGGACTTTTCACGGCTCTGGCAAGCCCTTCCGTCCATGAAAAATATTCCGGATATACTGCCAAGAAATCATATTGCACTATGGGCCGATTGGGCGAATTATGCCGCCTTTCTTTTACCAATATGTTTATGGGGGCTAAGCGCATTCACATTACAACGATCCGAAAAGGGGCGAATATTCGTCCCGCTTCTTCTCATCGCCGCGGGAACATGGTGCGCTGGACTGGCACTAAGCACGGTTGGAGAATTCACTTTTCTCATCAATTATGAACGGGGAAACTATTCTGAACGACTCACCCTCATAAGTTACCTCCTCCTTTTCTACCCCGCCCTTCTTGGATTCGGATATCTTTCAAAATCTCTCCTGAAACGCGGCCCTGTGGCAATCACGCTCTTTCTCCTTTGTTTCGGAGCGTGGTACGCGGGACATGCGTACAATGCGCTCCCGCGACATGATGCGGCAGCGGCAAGTCGCGGCTGGAGTGTCGGCATATATGATTTTGAAGCCGTACGCTTTATTGAACAGCATGCCGGAGGAGAACCATATACCGTTCTTGCAAATCAAAGCGTCAGCGCCGCGTCCGTAGAAACCCTTGGCTTCGCGCGATATGTAAAAAATGAAAAAACGGGCGAGGATATCTTTTACTACCCAATCCCGACCGGAGGAACGCTCTATCAGCTCTACTTGGAAGCAGTAAGCCCCGAGCCTTCTCTGGATGCCATTTTGGAGGCAGGAAGCTTAGCCAAAGCCGACCGTATTTATGTCGTGCTCAATGAATATTGGTGGGACGCGAAACGCGTGGGGGAAACACTGGAAACGCTCGCTGAAGACACATTTTCTTTTGGCGACGGTCAGGTGCGCGTCTTTCGATTTTCTTCACAAAAATGATTCAACCGCTCAAGATGCTGCGCCGCATCGAATATTTTTGATAACTCAAACATCAATGTCGCTTGTTCTTGATAAAAAGAAATGTCCTGACATCGTTCCAGAGCATTTATCCAAGCGGAAAGATCTTTCGGCGAACAGACAATTCCGGCCGAGCCAAGCGTCTCTCTCACGCCGCCAATATCCGAAGCGATAACCGGCAAGCCCACCGCCGCCGCCTCCAAAATCACCGTCGGTTGATTTTCAGCAATTTGAGAAGGGACGAGAAGAATGTCCATCTCCTTCATAAGCTCACCCACTTCATGCGGCTGAAGCCGGCCATAAAACGAGAGTCTATCCGTATCAGCCTGATGCGCCGCATCTCCGGCCACATGAATAATGAAGCCTTTCCCCAGACGTTTTGCAAGTCGTTGAATAAGCTTAAATCCTTTTGTCGAACTTGTGCCTCCAAGAAATAAAAGACGTATCGGATCATGCGGATGACGAAGGACAAACTCCTGCGATGGCCCCGGATTCGGTAAAACTTCAATGAGTACATTCTTGAACCATCCACGTCTCAGATGGGCATCACGCAACCATTTTGTTGGCGAGAAAATCATGGAAGGATATCCGAATGTGAGCTGACGATACTTCGACCACATCCTTTGCCAGAACCGCACTCTTTCTTCATTCCTTAATGAGCCTGACGGCTCAAATAATTGCACGTCATGCAAAATATGAAACCAACGACAGCTTGTTTTCATTTTTATTTTACTCGGCGTACCAAAGCCAAGACCGGTAAGATTATGCGTAATTAAAATATCCGGTTTGAAAGCGATAATCCCTTCCACGATATTCTTTCGTGGAAAAATATCCAAAGCATGATGAAGCAATCTCGATAGCAAAGATCGCTGTAACCAAGAAGCGCGCTCATTCCACACGCGCACTTCATGCCCTCGCTCCCTCAAGCCTTCAACCTGCTTAAAGGCGATCACCCCCGCCCCTCCCTGCGTATCCGGCGGGTAATCATTAGTGAGTACGGCAATGTTCATACAACTCAATTAAAGAATCTATATGCGCGTCCCAAGAGAAATTTTCTGCGTGAAGACGCGCTTCACGCCCTAGCTTCAAACGTAAATCAAGCTCTTCATGTAAACGAAGCATGGCCTGCTGTAGGGCCACCGAATCCTTCGGTCGGATAAGTAAACCTGTCTGGCCCTGTACCACCACAGTGCGAACGCCGGGTAAATCCGAGGCGATTACCGGCTTCCCGCAAGACTCCGCCTCCAGTGCGGCCAGACCGAATGCTTCCGCTCTGCTCGTGGATGGAAAGACGAAAATATCCGCGGTTCGATACGCTTCAATAAGTGTTTTTTGATCTAATCTTCCAAGAAAATGTGTTCGTGAACGAATACCCAATGCATTCGCTTGCGCTTCATATGATTCCTTCAAATCCCCGTCACCGACAATCATAAGATGCGTCTCACGCGGCAGATGCGCGAATGCTTCGAGAAGATGCTTAATCCCTTTAAATGCATGCGCTCGATCCAAACCCCCGACAAATAAATAAATTGTCGCCTCCTTCGGAATCATATAGCGCTCTCGTTTCCCTTCAGCCGGATAAAACACATCCGTATCGACGCCAAACGGAATTTCTCGGGCACGCGCAATGCTTTTTTGAAAATACCTTTTCGCCCCGCTGCGCTTCGCATAATCGAATGAAGAAAAGATCACGGCATGAGCTCGTTTCAAAAGCATCGGTTGAAGAAGTTTTCTATGCAGAGAAAATGCAATGCCTTTTATGCCGGGAGCGAGCGCGTCCATATGATAGGTGACGACGATGGGCGGCAAGCTATTTGACTGAAGCAATATTAATTCGGCAACTCCAAAAAACGGATAATGCAAATGAATAATATCCGCTTTTTTCAGCTCCGACATAATGCCGGGAAGAATGCTCGCATTCCCAAAACGCACCAGCGGTTTCACCCGCTTGATGGAGCTCGCATCATTCATTGACTGATTGGATGCTTCGGGCGCAATCAAATCCGCCTGAATGCCTCTCGCGCGAAGAAGTGAAACCTCTCTTGCCGCCGCTCTTCCAATGCC
>CBDULO010000012.1:0-11348 GCA_965368095.1 uncultured bacterium
TATGGATCTGCCAGTGACCTGTTTCGCGATGACAGTCGCGAATATAGGCAATCTTCGGCATGAGGTGATGTGTTCTGCAATGGGCGTAGACTCGCTTGGCGACTCCGATGAGCATGTCTGCCGTGCAGAAAGATCTGTCCGTTCCGCACGGCAAAATACCGGGGCGAGCCTGTTCATCTTCGTTGAATTCATAGACGACCAGCGACCGCTCACCGCGCCGCGCGGCCTCACGCGCTCTCTCGGCGATCTGCCCGACGACCATCTCGAAACGATAGTCTTCTTTGGCTTTCTTGACCGCATGATCGTTTCGTTCGAGGCCTAGTTGATCGAGAAGCGCCTCGACGGAACGTTCTTCCGCCAAGGAATCTTCCTCTTTCCAGACAGCCGTCAAATGCTGTAGCTCTTCTTTTAGATACAAAACCCACCTCCTGAAAGTGCAGGCTGTATTAGAAAGGTTTTTTTATCGATTGTCAACGCTTGCTCTGAAAAAAATCTGTCATTGTGTCCATAAATTGCGGGCGGTCTCTCCCCTCTTGCATCCACAGCCACCACTCTGCTCCCCAAAAATAAATCTCCGAGAACCCTGTTCGCTCCGCGAAAAGAAGATTCCGCTCCATTTGTTGCGCGTCCAGTGTTTGGAACATGGATTCATTTTCCAAGGAAGTCAGCGGAACATTCGCCCATGGCTCCATTTGAAATTCGCTGATATGAATCGGGCCGATAAATGGTTCGACGAGCTTCGCTTTTCTTTCATAAAACCATGGCGGGACAAACCAGTACTTGATCACGCCAAGCCAGGGATTCGTGACGCGGCGATATAGGCTCACGCCTTTTCCATCGATCTCTCCCGCGAATGAAAGCCAGGTTGAAAGTTCGCCGGAATCCGTTGTGATAACCGGGCGCTGCATGTCTATGGCGCGGCTTTGCTCGCGTCCGCGCACAAAGTCTAGCTCCTCTTTCACAAGCGCTTTTGTAAGCCCTTCGCAATGTGCGAAAAAGGTGAAGCTGACTTCATTTTCAATTTGCCATCGTTCGATAACAGGATGTTCGGAATAGCGTTCATATACTTTTTGCACATAGGCTATTTGCGCCTTTTCACGAGAAGCTTGCGGCAATGCCGCGACCCATTCCGGCGCCCAGCACTCAGGCCATCGGGGCAGTCTCGCTCCAATCGCGAGAGTCACGCTTCCGTCATATTGTTGAACCAAATCGAGCTGTTCATCCAGCCAGGTGAAATCGTACACGCCCTGCTCAGCCTCAATAAGATTCCAATAGGCCGGTAAGCGAAATTTTCGAACGCCTACGTCTTCAAGCATGATGCCAAGCCCCTCTTGAGAATCAATTCCAAGCTCCTCCGCATAAGGCTTGCTCCATGTGATGCCATATTGAACGCCCTCATATTCGCGCGGCCACCCAATGAGAAAATAAGCGGCAAAACACGCGGCGAGTATGCCGACAGTATAGATGATGGTTTTTTTTGATGGGAGCTTCATGAGAGAGGTATGCGTGAAATAAGAAATAATCCAATGCCAACCAGGAGAATGGCAAATGACTTCATCGCAACGATGAGCGGCGTTCTGCGTTCATTGAGAAGCGCGCGCAATTTTTTTCCTCCAAACCAAGCAACAAGAACAATAAGTCCATATTGCACCGCCTGCATGGCATTAACGAGGGAAGCGCTTCCAAGGGCGATCGCGTAATTTACCAGAATGAAACCGATGGCGCCGGAGCTTTGCGCGATAATGGTGAGCGCAAGGGCGCGTTCACTAATTGATTCCTGTGCGCGTTTTTTAGGAAAGCAGAGGCTCTGCACTTCTTTTCGCGCTCCCTTGTGCAAGAGAAATAATACAATGCCGCCAAGGACCATATAAAATCTTGAGGCCACAAAAACGCCAAGAAAATCCGATTGTTCAAAGGCATTTTTCCCGCTTACGGAAGAAATGGCAAAAAGGATGGCCGACGTGAGGGCTAAGACGAATACGGCTGAGTCGAGCTTCCCTTTCTTTCCCTCTCCGCTCCACGCGAGAATCCCGGTTGATATCACAAGGAGAATGAAACCGATATATTGCGGCGCGCCGAATGCCTCTCCAATGGTCAATGAAATTCCCAGGAAAGTGAATAGAGCCACGAGAACTCCAACGATTGGCACGACTCGGCTCGCTTCCCCGCGCTTTAATGCTTCAAAAAATGCCCACAAAGCAAACGTTTGGAGCAGTCCAAAAGCGATCACATTGAGAAGAATGCCTTTCTCCGGCCATGCGGTGACCCATGGCGTTGCAAAAAGAACGACGGTTGAAAGAATGCTAATCAAAACGGCATAGGTCGCGCTTTGTTTGAATGTCGATTTGAGAAGGGTTTTATCAATAATAAACGCGATCGCGTTCATGACATGTCCTACGATGGCGTAAACGACCCACAGCGTCATATAGTCACCTTATCTAAGTATTTTGGAGCGGTCGCTTCAATGCCGAGCGTTTCTTTCATTTTTTCCGCGAGAGCAATAGCGGCGTCTTCGTCCCCATGATTACAAAAAATCTTTTTTGGTTTTCCGGCGGCATTTTGAACCCAAGACAAAAGTTTTTTCTGATCTGCATGCGCGCTATAGGCTCCAATGCTTTCCACATGCGCTTTCACGCGAACACGTTCGCCCAAAATATTCACAACCTTGTCTCCGCGATAAATTTTTCTCCCCAGCGTTCCCTGCGCCTGAAAACCAATAATAAGCACAGTATTGTCTTTATGACTCAAATAACGAATAAGATGATGCTGGATGCGCCCGCCCGTCATCATGCCGGAACCGGAGATAATAATCTTCGGTCGTCGCGCCATATTGATGCTTTTCGACTCACTCACCGTTTCGGTGAGAGAAAGGCCGGGAAAATCAAATAAATCATCACCTGTGGAGATACGCCGAAGAGCGTCCTTGTCATAATATTGCGGATACTCCTTCATGACGCGCGTCGCGCGGATAGCCATCGGACTATCGAGATATGTATCCATGGCTTTCAGCTCCCCGCTTTCCACCATATGATTCATCTCATATAGGATTTGCTGCGTGCGCTCGATCGCAAACGCCGGAATCAGAAGCACCGAATCCTTTTTCGCGGTGCGTTGAATGACTGTTTTTAGTTTTTTTGAGCGAGTGCTTTCATCTTCATGAATCCTATTTCCATAGGTGGACTCAATAACAATGGCGTCGAGCGCCGCCAGTTGAGCGGTAGGACGGAGAACGCGCGCTCCGTCATTCCCGACATCGCCGGAAAATGCCACGCTCGCTCCCCCCTTCTCCCAAATCTCTACGAAGGAAGATCCAAAAATATGTCCGGCATCGCGTAATCTAAACTTTAAATCCCCTACTTCAATTTCGCGGCTATAATCAAGCGGAACAAAAAAAGAAAATGCGCGTTCAATATCTTCTTCCTGATAGAGCAGCGGTCTGAAGTCGCGTTTGAAATCAGATTTCATTATTTTAAAAGCATCTTCCAAAACAATCTTTGCCAACTTCACCGTTGGAGGGGTTGCGTAAATTTTTCCACGAAATCCTTCTTTTACGAGCTTTGGAATGCGTCCCACATGATCGAGATGTGCGTGCGTGATAACGAGCGCGTCTATGGTCGATGCGTCGAAGGGAAGCTTCATATAATTTTTGATATCGCAAAGGTTGCACCCTGAAACATCCCGCAGTCAATAAGAATCCTCGCTTTGGCCGTTTCAACAACAGAACATGATCCGGTTACTTCTCGCGCGGCTCCGCAAAATGTAATATCCATGCGGGGATTATACCATGTTACGAAAGCAGTCCTCGCGTTAAATATCCC
Source organism: uncultured bacterium (assembly GCA_965368095.1). Taxonomy (GTDB): domain Bacteria; phylum Patescibacteriota; class Patescibacteriia; order 2-12-FULL-60-25; family 2-12-FULL-60-25; genus 21-14-all-47-17. The sequence continues at coordinate 3,819 of CBDULO010000012.1, forward strand.
GTCAAAATGATGAGCGCGGCGACAAAAATTTTCTTTTTAAATGGAAGTGCCAGAATGGAGATAAAACCGAGCAATAATCCGAGAGCGAAGACGCCGTTTTGAAGCGCCTGTTGCGACCAAAGCGCCAAGGTATAGCTGAAGCCGGTCGGTTCAATGCCTGAATAGAGAATCTTCTTGAGATTGACGGCCGCAAAGATCGAAATACCAAGGCAGAGATATGCAAGGATTTCCAAAAGCGGCAAAAGAACATTCTTTGCCGCGATCATTGCTGGTTTTGGGATCTGTTTTTCCGGCTCCATACTCCTCACTCCGAGCCCCTGTCTATCTGTATATCAATCGACCTGCTTCATTGCAAAAATCTGCGATACTCGTCGCGTCCGGAATATAGCATTGACGATCAACAATAATTGAAAGTAGTGCTCGATCCATGCTCGCGTCCGTAAAAAGAAAAACGATAAGAGCTGTTTCGAGAAGAAGAAGGATGGCGCCGGAAATCACCGCGAGACGATATGAAAATTCAGGATGGTCGAAACGTCTTTGCCAATGCGGAGCGAACATCCACAATTTTCCACAGGTTACATAATTCGCGACAAGAATGGCGAGCGATCCGTATGCGCCGTATAAAAATGAGCCAAATGGGGTCGCGCCATACGAGCTGGCGACGAGCATGGCGAATGGAAAAGCAAAAATGGTTAAGAACGCCCAAAAATCCGCTTCCGGATCATGGTAGTCGCGTGTAGATTTTCGAATGTTCTTTTTATGCTTCGGAGTCGCCATAACGCTTACAGCGAAATTATAGCATGAATTGTCTTTACGTCTCCATTCGAACGGTGTCCGTCCCAAGAATTTCTTCCAATTGTTTCGCGATAAGTTCATCGAAGGCAATTCGATAGGAAGAAAGAATTTTTCTCTGTCCCTGGCTTTGGTCAACAAGAAAATACACGACATATTGTCCGGGATGTTCGTCAAATACGGCGCGGAGTTTATATAAAACCGTCTGTGGGAGCTGGGCGCGCAAATATAATGTTACGGCCTGTTCAGGTTTTTCTTTTACTTCACTCTCTTCCGCCCCCTTTTTCTTCTCATGCCTGGTTCCACGAGTAATATCGTCGATATTGTCAGGCGTAATTTCAAAGCCTCCCTCCGCGATAAACTTTAATTCATCATTCCGTTCTTGTACGCGGCCGAAAACGGTCACGGCTGTATCTTCCTCCCAAAGAAGAGGCTTTTCGCTGAAGACGCGCGGGAAAACAACGACTTCAATATCATTTTCCATATCTTCCAGTTTGCAGAACGCCATGGTCTCATTATTTTTTGTGAGAATCTTTTTTGCCGATGTGAGCACGCCGCCAATGCGCACCTTCTTCTCTTTTTTATGATCTTTAAGATTCGCGATTGGAATAAAATAATCTTTGAGTTTCTCGTGAATTTCTTCAAATGGATGCGCGCTAACATACAAGCCGAGCAATTCCTTTTCCCATGAAAGAATGTCGCGCGTAGAAGCCGGCGGCGCGTCGCGAAGCTGAAGAAGCGGATGCGCATTCTCCTCCGCATTCATGCTGAACAAATTTTTCTGCCCCGTTTCTTGTTCTCTCGCGAGACGTTTTTGATAATCAAGCAAGGCTTCCATATTAAAGAAGAGCTTATTTCGATCCCCAAAGCGATCGAGTGCCCCGGACTTGATGAGAGCTTCGAGCGAGCGGCGGTTGAATGATTTGATCGGCGATGTCCGTTTTGCAAAATCCGAAAGATCTTTATAGTCGCCATGCTCTTTTCGCTCCCGATAAATTTCATCGGCAACATCTTCCCCCAGCCCTTTAATCGCCAGCAAGCCAAAACGAATATTCTTCGTCCCTTTCACAACGGAGAAAAGCTTAAAGCTTTCATTCACATCCGGAGGCAGTACCTCCATATTCATGCGTCGGCATTCCTCAACCTCAATGGTGACGCGATCAATATTTTGACAATCCGAATTCAAAAGCGCCGCCATAAACGCATCCGGATAATGCGCCTTCAAATACGCCGTTTGATACGCAATCATGGCATAACAAGCCGCATGAGACTTATTAAACCCATATGCCGCGAACTCTTCGAATTGTTTGAAAATCTCCTCCGCCGTTGGTCGATCCACGCCATTTTTCACCGATCCGTCTATAAATTTCACTTTTAATTCCGCCATGAGCTTGGCGATCTTTTTCCCCATGGCTTTACGAAGCGTATCAGCTTCTCCAGGGGTAAAGCCGGCCATATCTTTTGACACTTGCATCACTTGCTCCTGATAGACGGGAATTCCGTAGGTCTCTTTCAGAGCCGATTCTGTCAGCGGATGAGTAAACGTCACTTTTTCTTTTCCATGTTTTCGCTTGATAAAAGACTCGATGAATTGCATCGGCCCGGGACGATACAGCGCCACCATGGCGATGATGTCCTCAATGGCGGAGGGCTTGAGCGCGCGAATATGTTTCTTCATTCCCTCGGACTCCAACTGAAATACGCCGGTCGTCTCCCCTCTTCCAAGAAGCTCGAATGTTTTCTCATCATCAAGCGGAATCTCATCAATGTCGACTTCATCGCCATACACCGCTTTCGTAATCTCAATGCAATCTCGAATCACGGAAAGATTGGAGAGTCCAAGGAAGTCCATTTTAAGAAGGCCGATCTCTTCCGCGCTATGAAGCGAGTATTGAATGACTTGCTCCACATCGCCGCCCTGCGCTTTTTGAAGCGGCGCGTATTCACGAAGCGGCTTCGGGGAGATCACAATTCCGCAGGCATGCTGGGACGCATGGCGCGTTGTTCCTTCAACTTGAATCGCGAGATCCAAAACGCGCTTTACTTTCGGATCGTTCTGATACATGCGCTTGAGGTCGGGCGCTTCCTTGATCGATGTCGCGAGCGGAATATGCCTCCCCTGCACCGGCGGCGGCACGGCTTTCGCGATTTGATCGACATCTCCATAAGCGAGACCGAGCGCGCGTCCGACATCGCGCACCGCGGCACGCGCCGCCATGGTTCCAAATGTAATAATTCCGGCGACATGTTCTTCTCCGTATTTTTGACTGACGTACTCAATCACATCCTTACGGCGCACATCATCAAAGTCCGTATCAATATCAGGCATATTGATACGATCGGGATTCAAAAATCGCTCAAAGAGCAGTCCATAGCGAAGCGGATCCAGGTTCGTAATTTTAAGCGAGTATGCCACGACTGACCCGGCGGCACTTCCGCGACCCGGCCCGACGATGACGCCATTCTTTTTCGCCCAAACAATATAATCTTGAACAATCAAGAAATAGGTTGCAAATCCCATGCGCTCAATGGTTTCAAGTTCAAAATCCAGACGTTCCTGCGCCGTTTTTCTCGCCTCAGGTTCAGGATAATATTCATCAAGCCCCGTTTCACAGAGCTTTCGCAAATAGGTATCGGCCGTTTCCCCTTCCGGCACGTCAAAGTCCGGGAGATGATTCACGCCGAGTTCAATTTCAACATTACAGCGATCGGCAATTTTTCGCGTATTTGAAATGGCTTCAGGGTTGTCGCGAAACGCTTCAATCATCACTTCCGCCGGAACGAGCGACATATCGATATCGCGCGACGAAGCGCGATTCGTATCATCAACCGTTTTTCCATCGTGGATACAGACGAGCGCATCCTGTGCGTCATTATTCCCCTTATTCAAATAATGAACATTTTTTGTCGCGACAATCGGCGCACCGGATTTTTTCGACCATTCAATCAACTGCTCATTGATTTCCATTTGCGTCGGAGATTCCGGTCGATGAATGAGCTCGATGAAAAAATGTTCTTCGCCAAAAATTTCTTGATAGGTTTTAATGAGTCCCAGACCTTTTTCCTCATCATGCGCGTGAGCGGCTTGCGAGAGCTCGCTTCGAGAACAGCCGGAAAGACAAATCAGTCCTTCGCCATATTCTTTCATTAACTCCTTATCAATACGCGGTTTATAGTAAAACCCATCGAGATACGAAATGGAAACGAGGCGAAGCAAATTGTGATAGCCGGCATTATTTTCAACAAGCAAGGTGATATGAGATGAGCGCTGGTCAATACCGGCGCGTTTGTCGGTATGCTTATGCATGGCGACATTCGCTTCCACGCCGATGATGGGCTTTACGCCGCCTTTGATGGCCGCCTCATAGAATTCCACAGCGCCGTACAGACTGGCATGATCCGTGAGCGCGAGTGCGTCATAGCCCAGTTCATTCGCCTTTTTGATCATGTCTTTCGGGCTTCCAAGCGCGTCATATAATGAAAACATGGAATGCACATGAAGGTGCACAAATGGGGATTTTTCGACGCTCGCCTCCTCGCTCATATCAGAATCGATCTTAGCGAATGGGTGTAGGGAGTGCAAAGGTTGCAATTCAAAAACTCCCTTACGGGAGTCTTGTTATTTTCGTCTTCGCCTTTTCTTTTTTGGAGGCTCTTCCTCTTCATCCATTTCTTCCAAGTCCATCCCCTTTTTTGCTTGGACATAGCCGATCACGGTTTTTATCCCTTCTCCAAATAATGAGGCATAACTTGTTAAATTTGTGACGCGTTCGAGCAAGCCGCGCGCTGAAGCTTCCAGCTCATGAAGTTTTTCATCCGCTTCATCGACAATGTGATTTGCTTTCTTCACGAGTCGCGCAATTTCATACAGCGCCCAGCAAAGAAAAATGGTGATCAGCCCAAGACTGATCGACGCGACGATATAATACACTTCTCGTGATGTAGAAAGATCCATATGCGATCATTATACACGAGACTATGTTGTGAAGAAAATCAGCCCCGCAACTCCGCTTCAAATTCTTTCTCCAGCCCCTCAATAATTTCTTTCATTGCCGCTTCAACTTCTTCCGTCTCAAGCGTGCGATCTTCTTTTGAAAAGCTCAAATGAAAGGCAAGCGACTTCTTTCCTTCCGGCAAACCTTTTCCTTCATAGGTATCAAACCATTCAATAGAAGTGAGGATATCTGAAGTTTTTTCTGCCAGCTGCTGAATATCAGCGACAGAGACATCTCGGGAAACCATAATTGCGAGGTCGCGCTTTGCCTCCGGAAATTGTGGAAGCGGGGTATAAATAGCTGTCTGTCTCGTATCCAGGAGCTCATGAATAGGAAGATCTGCCAATCCGACCCGAGACTCAAATCCATAGGCGTTCAGGCGCTCGGGATGAAGTTCCCCGCATGTCGCAACCAAGGTATCGCCGCTAAAAGCCTGCGCGCTTCGACCGGGATGCCAGAGCGAGCCTTCTTCCTCCAATGGGCGCCACTCTACGTCAATATGCAGCAAGTCAAAGACATGTTCGCAATACCCTTTTATTTTTTTCCACGCGTCATCGTCCAAAATTCCCATGGAAAGCATCGGCGTTTCTTCCGGAAGATTTTTCCATGCGCCGTCTTTTGAAAAATACACATGGGCGATTTCAAAAAGAGATTGTTCTGAAAAGCGATCCTGATTCTGCGCCATCACTTGGAGCATGGAGGGCGACAACGATGTGCGCATAAATTCATAGTCGGCAGAAAGCGGGTTCTGCACGCGAAGCATGCCACTCGGATCAAATTTCGCGAGTTCTAATACTTCGCGAGAAACGAAGGAATACGTAAAAATCTCATGCAATCCCGCACCGGCAAGCGCATGTCGCAATTCTTTTTCAAGCGCAAGACTTGGATCGGTTGGAGCGAACGATGCTCCGCTTGGGAAAGCGGCCGGAAGATTCGCATATCCTTCCATGCGGGCAATCTCTTCAATCAAATCGCGGCCCGCCTCAATATCATGATCCCGCCACCAAGGAACCGTCGCTTTCAGTTTTTTTGTTGTCGTTGCGAGAGCAAAGCCAAGCCGTTTCAAAATATCCGCCGCTTGTTTGGATGGAATCTCAATCCCAACAAGACGATTTATTTCCTCAAAAGAAACTTCATAGCTTTGCGGTTTGTATTTTGCTTTTCTCACGTCGGCCACCCCGGTCGCCAGCGTTCCGCCGCAAAGTTCAAGACAGAGTTCAATCGCGCGAGCCAGAGCATCTTCGGTGGCCTCTGTCGAAAGCCCTTTTTCAAAACGTAATTGCGAATCTGAATAGAGGCTCAAATCGCGAGCCGTTTTTCGGACGGCAACCGGATCAAAAGTCGCGGCTTCAAAAACCACGGATATTGTATCTGGCGTAACAGCCGTTTCTTCTCCTCCCATGACGCCGGCAATGGCCACGGGTTTTTCATTATCCGCAATCACAAGATGTGTATCGGCTAATTCATATATCTCACCATCAAGACAGGCGAGCTCTTCTCCTTTTTTCGCTTTTCGTACTTGGATCTTTCCACCCGCTAACTGCGCGGCATCAAAAGCATGCATCGGTTGCCCAAGCTCCAGCATCACATAGTTCGTGATATCGACAAGCGTATTAATGGGGCGAAGCCCGGCCGACATAAGTCTCTGCTTCATCCACCATGGGGAGTGGCCGTTTTTTACGCCATCGATACGAACCCCCATATACCGCGGGCAAAGTTCCGGTTCGCTCACTTTCACATCAAGAGCTTTTTTTGATGTTTTTGGAAGCTTGGCCGGTTTCCAGGTGAAGTCTTCCTTTAGAATAGCGGCGCATTCTCTTGCCATGCCAACGAGACTAAATACATCGGGACGATTTGAAGTCACCTCAATGTCCATGACAATATCTTTTTCCAAATCAAAAGCTTTTGCGAGCGGCATGCCCGGTGCGAGCTTCTTATCGGCAAGTGCATTGCCAAGATCAAGAATCTCGCGCTCCGCATGCGGGAAGGCATCGAATAACCCAATTTCATTTGCGGCGCAAATCATTCCCTCGCTTTTTACTCCTCGGATTTCAACCGGCTTCAGCTCAACCAAGTCCCCTTCTCCATGCCAAAGGACTTTCGCACCGACATTGGCAACAGCAACCCATTGTCCTTCAACCAGATTGCTTCCACCACACACGATGGTGGCTTTTTTGTCGCCGATATCTGTTTTAGCCAGAAGGAGCTTATCCGCTTTTGGATGCGGATCAATGGCAACAACCTTCCCAACGACCATATGCTGAAAACGATTTGCCTGCGGGTAGAGATGCTCCACGCCGGGACCGGATAGCGAAACACGCGCGGCAAAATCATCAGCGGATTTTTTCGTGCTGAGATATTCCTTGAGCCAGTCGTAGGAAATAAGAATGTTCATAGTTGGATATGTATAGAGGGTTACTTTTCGATTTGCCGACAACTTGTTTCGCAAAGCGTAGCAACATTGTCGATTCGTGCATTGAGTGTTGCATTTTGCGTTTGCAATTCCGCCAACTTATCAGACAATTGAATGATATGCGTTTCAAGGATTTGCGCGCGGTCTTGCAGGCGTGTTTGCCCGCCCGTGATCGCCGAGTCCACGCGGCTATGGAGAATAGATTCCGACTGCAGAGTTTCGTCACGAATCAAGCCCGTGTCCCAAATTTGAAAAGCAACAGCTCCGCCGAGTCCCAAAATCAGCAAAATAAATAAGAGCCACCAGAAATGCCAAGAGGGTCCGTTTTTT
>CBDULO010000013.1:0-10613 GCA_965368095.1 uncultured bacterium
GGACCGGACACTGGTGTCCGCTCTTGACCGGACACTGGTGTCCGCTCTTGACCGGACAAATTGTCCGGTCCGGATCCGTCAATTTGTCGTGTCAGGGTGTAGAGATTCGACCTGTTCAGCCCCCGCTGTTTTATGGTCAAATATCCTGCGTCTACGAGTTTCTTGAGATGCCTCCTAACGCTCCTGTCCGATAGGCCCAATTCTTCGGCAATTCTCTCCTGAGAGGGCCAAGATTCGTTCTCACCGTTTGCGTATGTTTGGAACATGCCGAGAAGAACACGGCACTCCAACGGGAGGTCGCACAATTCTCTTTTCGGCACCATCCAGAACTCTCCGAATAACGATGATTTCTTAGCCATGAGTCGGTTTACTTTTTTGAGGCCTCTCTCTCCTGTCGATCTAACTGGTCCAGCTCTTCCAGCTCCATGTTTCTTTGCTTTTCGAGCGTCTTTTTGAAGACTTTTAGAGCCGCTTGGGCCGCCGGATGTTTCGTTCTCAGGATCAGTCTTTCGAGCGTGGTGAGGCTCCACTCGACAGCTCTCACCTGCCCTTCTTTCCGCTTCTGCCGGAGCCGAAACTCCGTCAGTTCGTCTCCTGTTTTGTGGTGTTTTTTCATAAGCCTTACCTGTCAAAAGCGGCTAGTTCAGCCCGCTTTTTTGCAATTTGTATAGTCCATGCAATGCGCTCTCGCTTGGCTTTCAGCTGAAGGTTTTGCCGGTACGCTTCCGAGCTCTTTGCTTTCACCTCCGCCGCCGCCGCGCTTTCCCCCGCGCCGATAAATTCAGCGCGGAGGTTTCGGTATTCCATTTCCATGTTGATCAGATCGTCGTCCAAATCTTCGAGCAGCACGGCGAGCTTTTGACTGATGTCGAGCCACTGATCCGGATGTACAACTCGCCTGGTTTGTACAGACTCCTTGCACCACGACATGATGCCGTCGATGGTCACCGGCTCTTTTGCCAATGGCTTGTGCGCTGCTTGGTTCATATCAACGATTCAGGAAATAATCGGTCGCTTTGTTCCATTCGTATAGATGCTTTGCTGAGAGAAAGGCTTTGTAGTCTCGGTCAATCAGTCCGTCCTCCGGATCGAGGTACTTCGCCTCGAAAACTTCGTAGGGCGGGACTGAAATTTCGGACTTGCCAGCCTTCACTCTCTTCTCGTTCTTCCTTGACCATTTTTCGAAGTACTCCTCTTCCGTTTCTTTCGCGAGACGAAGAGCCCAACGCCCCGCGTATTCTCTTTTTGATTCCTCTTCATCCGCCTTGAGATACGCGGCCGTTTGCATGTTGACGCTGTTGTAGAGGCCGGACGAAGACTTGATGTCGACCAGACAGAGATCTCCGTCGATAATTGCCTCGATGTCCATCTTTCCGATGTAGTCGTGTTTTTTGGAGTACACGATCCGCTCAGACGAGACGAACTTGACCTTGTGCTCTTTCTCCCAGTCGATGAACGCGGCGACGCCAATCTGCGCTTCCCGACGCTCCGGCATTTCCGGCATCTCCACTCCCTTCTCTTTGAGCTTGTGGCGGATGTATTGCTCCGCCCAATCATGAATTTCCGTGCCAATGTCCGCCGCCTCTTTCTTTTTAACCGCATGAAGTCCGCAGGCTTCCTCAATCAATTCCTTTGTGACGGGCTTTCCGTCTTTCACGGCTTCGCACAAGGCGTCCTCGGCGAGGCCGGTTGCCCAAGAAATCAACGCGCGACTCTTGTCCAGAATTCCGATGTAGGTCGTCACTCCAGATTTTCTTTTCCCGTTCACCATGTAGATGTGACTTTCAGGAAAGAATTTGATCTTGACCTTGCCTTTGTAAAGTTCGGTCTCGATGAAGTTTGTTTTTGACATAATCCTCTTTTTACTTCTTAGGCTTGCAGGTCTTTTGGCATTCGCGACAAAGCGGCTTTTTGTAGATTCGCATCGAATACTCAGCCACTTGATCGTCCACCACCACGGCGCAGGATTCGCAGACGTAAACCGGTTCTCCATCCGGCCCGGCAACTTGCCCCGGCTTCATCGTTTTTTGTGTTGAGACCGGTTGCGCCTTAGAAGTTGAAGTTGTTGCTTTCACCGGCGCGCGATCTTTCACCTCGAGGCCGGTCTCACGCTTGTATTCGCTCTTGCCGTAAATGTCCGAGGCGATCCCAAGCAATGACGCGCATTTCTTCAGTGAATCGGTCGCGGCGGCCTTGAGATCGTTTCCGTAGTCGAGCATTTTTTTTGCTCCCTTGCGGTACTTGATCTCCGCTCGTCCGAACTGGGTCTTGGAAATTTCTTGCCCTTGCGCGCCGCGAACGGTTAGCTTTCCCTTTACCCAGACAACCTCGTCTTCTCGGCCGTGTTCGAGCACATCGAAGTCCCAATTCCAGCCAAAGACGTAATTGAGCACTTTTTCGACGTACGCACCTGTCACGTATTCCCACGTACCGCCACCTTTCGCCGGCCGCTTGTACACGTGTTCTCTTGGTGTGTGTTGTACCAAGAACATGATCTGCTTTTGGTCCATCCAAGTTTTCGGAATCGTGAGCTTTTTTCCGTCCTCGCTGATCGGCTCCGCGAGATCTTGTGTTGTCGGCACCACAGCGGTCTGTTCCACGCGAACAATGAGTTCGTGCTTCGCTTTCACGCTTTTGGTCGACTTACTCGCAACTGTCTTTTTTGGCTTTGCTTTTTTCGCCGGCCGCTTCTTTGCCGGCGGCTTACGCGTAGCTTTTGCTTTTGCCATAATGTGTGTCCTCGTAAGTGATTTAGCCCGCCATGTCGGCGGTGTGATTTTCGGCTGCTTCGCCTTTCGCGGCGTCACAGCTTGTGCAGTAGCCCCAGTCCCGGATGGCTTCGATGTTCTCCTCATCATCGAAGACCCGGTGACAATCGAGGCATTGCAGTTTGTGTGTCCTCATATTCAGTTTTTAAGGGCCGGATACCCGCCGGCTCGGGGTAAGAGCAGCGCGTTCGATGAACGTTCAAACATTTCGTGGGGTACAAAAAAGCACCCGGGGTAACCGGATGCTCCTTGCTTTACAGCTATTGGGGTTGTCGTAGTTTATCTCTTGGACCACTGCGGTGCTCGGCGTGCTTTTTTGAGACCCGGCTTCTTTCGCTCTTTAACTCTTGCGTCTCGGCTCAAGAATCCCAGTTTCTTCAATGTTGTGCGGAATGTTGGATTTAATTCAATCAATGCCCGCGACATCCCAAGGCGCGCCGCCTCAGCCTGACCGCGTACACCGCCGCCTTCAACCTTAATGCTGACATCAACGGCTGTTTCCTGCCCGCTTGTCTTCAATGGACCGCGGACAATATTTTGTAATTCAAATGACGTGAAATAATCATCCAATGGACGGTCATTCACAACGATATTTCCTTTACCGTTTTTCACCACGCGTACGCGCGCAATGGCGCTTTTTCGTCTTCCGCGCCCATAAATATAGGTGCCTGTTCCCGCCTCTTTTGCCGGCGCCTTCTTTTTTGCCGCAGCCTTCGGCTTTTTTTCAACTTTTTTCACTTCCTTTTCTTTCACCTCAGCCTCGGGTTTCGTCTTCTTTTCTTCAGTAGCCATATTATTTTTCTTCAATCAAGAGGCGTTTTAATCGGCCGCTCTGTAGTTTATTTTTTGGAAGCATGTACTTTACCGCATGATGAATGATTTCACCCGGGCGCTCTTCACGAAGTTTTGAAACGGGCGTTTCCGTAATACCGCTTGGTCGGTTTGAAGAGCGAAAATGCACCTTGGTCTCCCATTTCTTCCCGGTGAATTCCGCTTTTTCCGGATTTAATACTTTTACAAAATCTCCCATATCGATATGCGGCTCATATTCCGGCTTATTTTTTCCCATCAAAATAGTGGCGATTTCAGATGCCAAACGCCCTACGATCTTTCCGGTCGCGTCGATGGTAATAGTTTCTCTTTTTACTTGCGGGAACCCCCGCGTATTCTTCCAAGTCATATTATTTCACGAGTTGAATTTGTGCTGTTTCCGCGCCATCCCCTTGTCGTTTCCCAAGCTTAATAATGCGCGTATAGCCGCCGGGACGCTCCTTATAACGCGGCCCAAGCTCTTCCAAAACCTTCAAGACCGCTGATTCCACGCGAAGTTCCTTCATGAGCGCGCGTCGATTATTCAGAGTCTTCGTCTTGCCGGTTGTAATAAGACGCTCAACATATGGGCGGATCGCCTTGGCTTTCGCTAACGTCGTATTGCAGTGTTCATACAAAACCAAAGAAGTCGCCAAATTTCTAAACATGGCTTCCCTGACGTGTTTTTCTCTTCCGAGGGTTCTTCCCTTCTTTCGGTGTCTCATACGAATTTAGGCCTTATTATTACGATGTTTACTTGCTATACGTCAAGTCCTTCAAGACTCCAACATATTCGGTCAAAATGCCCACGGAACGGTTTACCGCCTCAACCGGATCAATCGTCCCGTCAGTTTCGACATTTAAGATAAGCTTATCGAAGTCGGTTTTTTCACCAACACGCGTCGCTTCAACTTTATAGGATACGTTGAGAATCGGGCTATAAAGCGCATCGATGCCAATCATGCCGATTTCCGCTTTTTCTCCGCCGCGCTCTTCCGCTGTTTCATATCCTTGTCCCGGGGAAACCCATACCTCCATTTCCAAAGCGCCGCCGGCGTCCGTCAATGTCGCGATATGCGTGTCGGGATTTACGATCTCGACTTGCGCATTCTTATCAAAATCACCGGCCGTAATTTTCTTTTCCCCGCTTACATTCAATGTAAGTTTTACCGGTTCTTCCGCATGAAGCTTCATACGAACGGACTTCAATGCGAGAATGATTTCCAACATGTCCTCTTTCACATTTGAAAGAGTGGCGAACTCATGATCCGCTCCTTTAATTTTTACGGACGTGATCGCGGCTCCGGAAAGAGAAGAAAGAAGCACGCGTCGGATAGCGTTTCCGAGCGTCGTTCCATATCCTTGCGCGCATGGTTCCACAACGAGAACGCCTTCATTTGGGCGTTCACCTTTTGTGAATTGAATCTTGTTTGGTAAAAGAATGGACTCCATAGGTGAGAATAAAAAATTAGCGAGAATAAAACTCAATGATCATTTTAGCGTCGAATGGCTGCATTTTCACCTCTTCTTCTGTAGGTCGACCCGTAACTTTAAGATCAAGTCCTTTTACAGAGAGCCATGACGGAATTTCTTTTTGTGCGATTGATTCTTCAATATTCTTCCAGAGTTCCTTTTTCTTCTTATTTTCACGAAGCGTAATCTCATCCCCCACTCGAACACGATATGAAGGAATATTCATCTTTTTTCCGTTTACGAGAAAGTGAGAGTGCGTCACCGCCTGTCGAGCAGCTGCTCGAGTCTTCGCAAATCCTGAACGATAGATGGTGTTATCAAATCGCGACTCCAAAGCCTCCACAAACATATGCGCGGTATTACCGGTTTTCTTGGACACTTCCGTGAACAGATTTGAGAACTGTTTTTCGGTGAGACCGTACATGCGTTTCACCTTCTGCTTCTCGCGAAGCTGCTTTCCATAATCGGTAAGGCGCTTGCTAAAACCATTCCCATGCTGACCGGGTGGGAATGGACGTCGCTCCATAGCCTTAATATGAGACGCGGCATCTGAGAGCGCGACCCCTTCACGACGGGAGTGTTTTGCTTTGAGTTGAGTTTTCTTCATAAGACCGTTCAGCCAGGTGTTTTAGTGTTAGACCCTTCGCGGACGAGGCATCCGACAGCCATTGTGCGGAATTGGCGTCACATCCTTAATTGATAAAATACTGACTCCATGCGCGTTCAAGGCGCGAATCGCTCCATCTCTTCCTTGTCCGACGCCCGAGACATAGACATTCGCTTCCTTCAATCCAATCGGTTCAAGTTTTTCCGCAAGGTTTTTGATCAATACGGAAGCAGCATATGGCGTCGACTTCTTCGGCCCCTTGAATCCACTTGCTCCGGCGCTTGACCAAGCAACCACATTTCCATTCATATCGGTCACCGTCACAATGGTATTATTAAACGTAGCTTGGATATACACCTTCCCTTGGGAAACGTGTTTTACCGCCTTCTTTTTCTTACTGCGTTTGGCAGTTTTTGCTACTTTCGTTGCTGACATATTTCAGTTTAAGTCTTTTCAAGCTTACGTTTTCCGGAACCCATGGTACGGCGGACATTCCCACGAACCGTTCGTGAATTTGTTTTTGTTCGCTGGCCGCGCGCTGGAAGATTTCTTTTGTGACGTTCTCCGCGGTAGGCGCCAATTTCTTTCAAGCGTTTAATATGTCCGAGAACTTCACGGCGAAGATCTCCTTCGACGCGGTGCTTCTTTTCCACTTCGGCGCGCAAATTGTCGGCCTGTGCATCGGTCAAATCTTTGACGCGCGTGCTTGGGTCAATTTTTGTTTCATTCAAAATTTTCTTTGAGGTCGTAAGACCTACTCCGTAAATATAGGTAAGCGCAATGTCGATGCGCTTTTTGTTTGGGAGCGTGACGCCTGCAATACGTGCCATAGTTTATCCTTGTCGTTGCTTGTGTTTAGGATTCTTCTTACAAATAACATGAACTCGGCCCTTCCGTCGGATGACCTGACAATCTCGGCACATTTGTTTGACTGATGAGCGCACTTTCATAGCTAGGGTAAGGGATTTGCAATAAAAAGTGGGGAAACTCCCCCTGCTTTTTGTGGCCTATAATCTATACGTAATCCGACCCTTTGTCAAATCATACGGAGTCATTTCAACCTGTACATCGTCCCCTACCGTGAGGCGAATGCGAAATTTGCGCATTTTCCCCGATAAATAGGCGGTAATCTCCTGATCATTCTCAAGTTTTACCTTGAAATTTGCGGCAGGAAGCGCCTCGGTAATAGTACCTTTCAGTACGATAAACTCCTTATTCTTGTTCTTAGGCTCGGCCGCCATAGTTTTTTGTTTTCGTCATGTAATAAATAATTTTTGTGATGTTTTTAAGGATAACGGGGATTTGGCCGTTGGTCAATAAATTACCTCTTTGCCACAAAGGCCAAGTAGCCAGGGAGCAGGATTTGCACCCCTGGCACAAGAATGAGAAGACCGGCCCATTTATTTACATTTCTGAATTTCGCAAGCTCCATCCAGGTGAGCGCAAGAAAAACAAGATTGACTCCGGGGACGAGATATAGGAGATACCAAAAACCCGGTTTTTTCACGATTGAAATGCAATAGAAAAATTGAATAATTGGAACCCAGGAAAGCCAGACATTTTCTGTTTTCGCATCTTTCGCTAGCTCTTGAATTGAAGCGCCAGCGTATACAAACAGAACAAGCACAAGCAGATATTCATCGAAATTATTTGTTTTTGGATTTTGGGCGACAGCCAAGAACCCTACTATCACCAAAGCTGCAATCAACCAAAATTTCCAAGGGAACTTTTTTGGACTCAACCCATCAGCTCGCCTTGCTTTCTTCATGGCTTTTCCAGCCTTCACTTCATCCTTTTCTTTCAATACTTTATAGACCTTGATTTCATTTGGAATTCCTTTGAGATGGCGATGCCCGACCTCAGCGCTTGGTACCTCGGACTTATTCATCGCCAAATACACCGCCTCGGTGAAATAGACCTCATTCGGTTCGGCAATCCCCTCAATTCTTGCCGCAATATTTACAGGCTCACCAAATACATCATTATCTTTGACCGTCACCTCGCCAGAATTAATTGCTACTCGAATTTTGAAATGTTCTTCCGGATGCGCTTCTTCATTATGCTTTGCAAGCACCTCCTGCACGCGCATCCCGCAAAGCACGGCGTCGGTCGGACTTTCGAAAGTGACTAAAAACGCGTCGCCAATTGTTTTCACGACTGTTCCACCACATTCCTCAAAAACCGGACGAACCAATCTATCATGCTCCTCGAGCATTTTCAGAAGTTCGCTCCTTGAACTAGAAGACGTTCTCGCCGTATATCCCTTGATATCCGTGAACATCACCGTGAGATGTTTTGTTGGCATATTATTTATTCGCTGAAACCGTTGCTTTAATGCGTCGAATGCCGGCAGAGGCAGATTGCTCTTTTGTGATCTTAAAACCTCCCAATTCGCCAATGCGCTCTACATGCGGACCGCCGCAAATCTCTTTTGAGAAGTATCCCTGTTCTTCATCGCCGACAAAATAGACTTTAATCTTCCCGCCGAGTTGCGCGTATTTATCATCAAAATATCCAATAGCTCCCGCCTCCTTCGCCTCTTCCGTGGTGAGCTCTCGCACGCTGACAGGCAGATTTTTTTCTATCGCTTCATTCACCTGCCTCTCCACCTCCGCAATTTGTTCCGGGGTCATTTTTTCAGGATGTGAAAAATCAAAACGCAAACGTTCCGGCGTAATATTCGAGCCCTTTTGCTCAATATGATCGCCAAGCACATTCTTCAAGGCTCGATGCAAAAGATGCGTTGCCGTATGAAGCCTTGTGGTTTCAGCGGAGTCGTCCGCTAGACCGCCTTTGAACGCTCCCGCCGAAGCGGTGCGTGAAAGCTCTTGATGTTTTTTGAACTCTTTCTCAAACTCGTCGTGATCCACGCGCTTTCCATGCTCTCGCAAAATCTCCTCCGTAAGCTCCAGTGGAAATCCGTAGGTGGAAAAAAGGATGAAGGCGTCTTTGCCGGTAAGCGCACGGCCATGAAGAATCTTTTCCAATTCTTTCATGCCCTTTTCAAGCGTTTTCGCGAATTTTACCTCTTCGCCCTCCATTTCGGATATGACGCGCGCAAGATTATCTTCCAGTTCTTTATAGTGCATGCCGAATTCTCCAACGACCGCTTCCGCCAGGCCCTTTGCAAAAGGCTCGGTAATTCCAATGCGGCGCGCTTCACGGATCGCGCGTCGGATTAAACGCCGCACGATATACCCCTGTCCGACATTCGACGGCCCAATCCCCTTTTGATCGCCGATCACAAAGGTCGCGGCGCGAATATGGTCGGTGATAATTCTGAAAGATCGGTCGGCGTCAGGGATCTCGCCATATTTTTTCCCTGAAAGCTTTTCAATTTTTGTAAATAGATTTTGAAAAATCTCAGTATCAAAAACCGTTGGGACGTTTTGCATGACAGCCGCGATACGTTCAAGCCCCATGCCGGTATCAACATTCTTTTGCTCCAGCGGACGAAAACTCCCGTTCTCGTCCTTAAAATATTCCATGAATACATTATTCCAAATTTCGACGAAGCGTCCGCAATCGCAATTCGGATGACATATTTTTCCATAGGCCGAATTGTGTGCGATGCCGGTATCGTAAAAAATCTCCGTGTCCGGTCCGCATGGCCCCGTCAGTCCGGCCGGTCCCCACCAGTTTTTATCTTTTGGATAGACATATATGCGCGCACCCGTGTTCTCTGTTGTCGGTTCATCTTTCCCGGCCTCGCCCATCTCAGCCACGACGCCCTTCACCTCGAACTGCGCCTGCCAAATATTGATAGACTCTTCATCGCGCGGAGCATCGCTATCTCCCGCGAATACCGTGACATAAATTCTTTTCGGATCAAGCGCGAGCTGGCTCTCGTCAGTCAAAAACTCAAATGCCCACTCGATTGACTCACGCTTAAAATAATCTCCCAAGGACCAGTTCCCAAGCATCTCGAAAAATGTCAGGTGGCGATTATCCCCCACTTCATCGATATCATCGGTGCGCAAGCATTTTTGTGAATTCGCGAGCCGCACGCCGCCCGGATGTTTTTCTCCCAAAAGATATGGCACAAGCGGATGCATGCCGGCGGTTGTAAAAAGCACGGTTGGATCGTTTTCAGGAAATAAAGAAGCGGAGGGAATGATGGTATGCCCCTTCTCTTTAAAAAACGCTAAATATTTTTCTCGAATGTCATTTACAGTCATAGGATGATTGCACCAGTAAACAAGGAAATGGTTGTAAAATCAAGCTTATTGCGCTCCGCCCCGCTCCTTTAAGGCGAGATGCGGCTGCATGGTTTGAAAATGGCGAAACATCGCCTCCCCTTGATTGATAAATACTTTCAAGAGCGAGACGTCCAGTTCATGAATATGTTTCCCGTCCAAATGGAGAAGCGCGTATGCTTTTGGACCATCGTTTCGATCGGATGGAATGACCAGGATTTCACGATTGTCCAAACTTCGAATAAATGCGTGGCTCACGCGTTTTTGATTCAAACTGCGCAATTCTTTATTTGGAACGCGAAATACAACATTTTCTTCCGGCGCGTGCAAAAATTCTCCCTCGGTTCGAAGCGAGTCATTATCGACAAAGCGAAAGAGCGCCGCTTCAGCTCCCACGCAAGACGCCGTATGCTTCACCAATTCCTGAAGCACATCCTTGGGGATGGTTTTGGCTTCGAATAATGTGAGCGAAGTATCATTCGCGACGCGCTTTAATAATTCAATTTTTCTATTAACCGAGCCAATATACGCATATGACTCAATCAGCTCCTGCTTTGCTTTATGTAAATTCGCGTCCGTCTCTTTTCGTTCATGCTCGCGCTTTTCCATCAGCCGCTCATACGCGGCGAATGTAATGAGACCGGCGATCCCAAAAAGAAAAATGGTCAGCTCCTCCAATTGTGTTTCAGAGAGACCTAAGAGCGGCCGTGTGTGAATAGATGGTGATAACACAGCCAAAACGAAGAATATAAGGTAAAT
>CBDULO010000014.1:0-10585 GCA_965368095.1 uncultured bacterium
CCTTTAGTAATCAAAAGTGATGCATGCCTATACGCGAGCATCAAGAAATGTGGCTGATGCGTGGAATGATGACGATCGAGGCCTACGGAAAAACTATCTTTGACTGCAACGCATCGGCAGCCCCAGAGATAGTAAAAGACTGCTTCGTACAGAGCCTTCGCTGTAGGATGCATGGCTTGAATCGCTAGAAACCAACGCATGGTGGCATTGGTAAATTGCTTGAGCTTTTCAGCGTCGATGCAGAATTCAGCTGCCGTGCACGGAACGCCTTGGACATTTTTAGAGATCCAGGCTTCCCGATCGGGAACATTGAACCTATCCCCATCGGTGAAGTACGGCATAAGACGTTTGATTTCGGGCAGAGCGTCCTCAATGGCGATTACCCACAAAGGATCGTCGGGAATTCTCTTTTCTTCGAAATCGACATTTTTCCAACCGTGACCGTAGTTTCGCCACATGAACCTTCTGATCTCACGGAGGAATCCGTCGATCGGTTTCAGTTTAGCGGGAATCGGGCCGGAGAAATTCTCAAGAGCAGAAGCGACTTGTCGCTCTTGCTCCAACAAGATCGCCATAATGCGAGAAACATTGCCAGCGTCCGCATAACGCAGAAATAGCTCAGGAAAAAGACTCCCTGATGCGAACGGGCTTGCGAATTGCTGAAACCATGTAATGGAACTCTTCTCCAGATGAGTCGTGTTCTCTAAAATCGCACGCTCCAAATATAGCGCTCGTCGTATAGCGTCAACCGGAATCGCTTCCGAGAGCCAACTGCCACCGGGAACCGAGGGCCCTCGGTGCGAACAAAGAAGACTCGAGAAGTGCGCATCTCTTGCCCGCATGAGCGAGCTAAGGAAATGGACCGCCTCCGGAACCGTATTGGAATCTTCCTTATGGTAAGAGCCCGCGTGCACACGGAATCCAACCACGAGATATGCCATAAGGCCGGCTGGGTGCCAAACGTCGAGAAACGAACGCTTAAACCAAGTTGGCAGTTCATACATCATCCGACGCGTAAGCCTCATATCGTGAACAGACGCAAGCTTTCCGGTAATGGCTAAAACCAATGCTCTCATGACTTTTTGCCACTGACCAGTGGGCTCAAAACGCTGTTCAAAGAGATCACGAGAGAGCTTTATGGTTCTGAATTCTTCCGGATATACCTCGGCCGTCAAGAATAGCAGTTGTTCGATGGATGCTGGCGCTCCACTCTTCAACGGGACACGCGTCCCGTTGGCAGACAGATCGAAGTAAACGATCGGGTGCATACGGGACCTCAAATTGTTAAAGAGCCAATGTTTGTAAATGCTTCCGCATTCATCGTTCAGTTAGCATTTATAAAACACAGGGTCAAGAGCAAGACATTCATTCTGCCAAAAACTCCTCATGCTACAATATTCATATGCCGAAAAAACAAGTCCTTTCTCAAATTGAGCAAACACAATTCTGGTGCATGGCGCCGAAGCGAGTCATGGAATCGCTTGACTCAAGTTCCAATGGCCTCACGAATCGAGAAGCGAAAAAGCGTCTCAAGCAATATGGGAAAAATGAGATCGAAAGCCGACGTCGCATTTCAACCTGGCGCATCGTGCTTGAACAATTCAAAAGCCCTCTCATTTTAATTTTGATTGGCGCGGGACTTGTCACGCTCTTTCTTAAAGAATGGATTAATTCCGGGGTCATCTTTGCAACAGTTTTTGTAAATACTGCGCTTGGCTTCTGGCAGGAGAATAAAGCCGAGACGGTACTAGAAAGTCTCAAGTCTTATGTTGTCGTTCGCGCGCGCGTAAAACGCGAAGGAAAGGAGCATGATGTCGACGCGGGCGTTTTGGTGCCCGGCGATATCATTCGAATCACTCAAGGCGATCGCGTCCCGGCCGACGGTCGAATCTTGCTTGAAAATAATTTGGAAATTGATGAAGCAGTGCTCACCGGTGAATCTCTCCCCGTAAAAAAAGATCCCAAAGTCGTTTCGTCGCAAGCGCCAATTTCCGATCAAACCTGCATGGTCTTTAGCGGGACTCTGGTCGTACAAGGATATGCCGATATTCTCGTCACTGAAACCGGATCAAAAACCCAATTCGGACGAATCGCCACCCTCGTTGCCGGACGCGAACAAGAGTCCACGCCATTACAAAAAGCCGTGAAGAAATTCGCGACACAAGCCTCCATCGTTCTCGGTATACTTACCGTCATCTTATTTATTGGCGGATACTTTCTTGGACAAGACCCGCTTGAAATGTTCTTTATCGCCGTTGCTGTTGCCGTCAGCGCCGTACCGGAAGGCCTGCCAATCGCCCTTACCGTCATTCTTGCCATTGGCGTTGAACGGCTCGCAAAGAAAAAAGGCGTGGTGAGAAAGCTCCTCGCGGCAGAAAGCCTCGGTTCAACCAATCTCATTTTAACGGACAAAACCGGGACGCTCACCAAAGCGGAAATGGAAGTCGTGGAAATCCTTTCGCATGAAAAAACAAAAACGAATATCACTGAACTGGTAACCGACGCGGTATTAAATACCGATATCGTCATTGAAAATCCCGAAGCAAAACCCGACAAGTGGAAAATGATCGGACGCGCCATGGAAGCATCGCTCGTTTCCTATGCCGGCAAGCAAGACGTGAATCTCGCAACCCTGCTGAAGAAAGCAAAGGTCCTTGATCGTCTTCCATTCAATTCTTCGTATAAGTACTCGGGAATTATTTTTGAGCAAAATGGGAAAAGAACCATGACCATGCTTGGCGCCCCGGAAATTCTCCTCGAATTTTCAGGTCTTAGCGCAAAAGAAAAAGCGGCGATAGAAAAAGAAATTGAAGCGAGAGCTGAAAGCGGAGAACGATTGCTCGGTCTTGTTTCAAAAGAGACCAAGGAGGAGCATTTTCCAAAAAATATCAAGCATGAAGGCTTCACCTATCGCGGGAGTATTGCTTTTCGCGACCCGCTTCGCTCCGGCGTCAAAGAAGCGATTGAGAAAATTTCCAAAACGGGTGTACGAACCGTCATTGTGACGGGCGATCATAAAGGAACGGCAACCCATGTCGCGAATGAGCTTGGCCTATTAAAGAAAGATGCGCTCGTACTGACCGGAAGTGAAATCGCACAAATGTCAGATCGAGAACTGGAAAAGCTGCTGCCGCGCGCCACGGTATTTGCCCGCACCACGCCTGAGCAAAAACTTCGCCTCGCGCGCCTTTTCCAACAACAAGGAAATATTGTCGCAGTGACAGGAGATGGCGTGAATGACGCGCCCGCGCTCCAGGCCGCTGATGTCGGTGTTGCCGTTGGCGCGGGCACCGATGTCGCGAAAAGCGCATCCGATCTCATCATCTTGGACAATAACTTCCTCACCATAGTCACCGCCATTGAAGAAGGTCGGAGAATTCTTTCAAATATTAAAAAGACGCTTGTCTATCTTCTTTCAGATTCCGTGGACGAACTTGCACTCATCGGCGGCGCGCTTCTATTCGCGGTACCCATCCCCCTCAGTGCCTTGCAAATTCTTTTTGTGAACTTTTTCTCCGATAGTTTTCCCGCGATTGCCTTCGCATTCGAAACCCATGCCTCTGATGAACACGCACCGGCCAAAAAAGCGCATGCATCCGGACCGAATATCATCGATCATGAAATGCGCGCGCTTATCTTCGGTATCGGAATGGGTTCAAGCGCCTTCGTATTCGTGCTCTATTATTACCTTCTCAAAATTGGCATGGATATTAGCTTTGCGCGAACCTTCATCTTTGGTGTTTTCTCGACCTATACGCTCTTCGCCGCCTTCGCACTCCGCTCGTTGCGGCAAAGCGTATTCACCTTTAACCCATTTTCAAATCTATATCTCACAGGCGGGGTAGGAATCGGCATTTTTCTGACCATACTTGCGATCTACCTTCCCTTTTTGCAGAACGTATTAAGCACGGTCGCTCTTCCGCTCCCATGGCTTGCGGGCGTATTCGCGCTCGGCATCATAAATGTGCTGATGATTGAAATCGTGAAAAAACTATACGGAACACACAAAAAAATGACGGCGTGATGTAAAAAAAAAGAGCGCATCCGGAGACCGCTCTTTTAGAGAGCGCGGGATGCGCTTGGATCAAGCCTTTCCGTAGGCCTCGGCACTCGATCGAGCAAGACGCTCGGCTCTTTCCATGCACCGAGAGTTCTCGCAGCAGCGAATGTTCACCTTTCGATTAGACGGAAGCCCTTCCGTCACCACCGCCTCTTGTGTCGACGGATTCGGACAGTCGTAATCAGCGAACCGATTGATGCAATCGCCCTTCTGAAAAGAGGACTTGGGCTTGAATTCAATCTTAAAGTCACTCATGGTTTCCTCCGATACAAGAAAAGCATCGAGAACCGATTGGGTCAACTCTTCTTCCCCTGCCTCCACTTCTTAATCTCGGCATGATTTCCACCCAAAAGCACCCGTGGGACATCCCAGCTTTTCTTTCCGGCTTTGTAATTTTCGGGTCTCGTATATTGCGGATATTCCAACTCGCCTTTTTTCGTATGTGATTCTTCAGAAAGTGAATCCGATTCGCCAAGTACACCGGGTCGGAGTCTTGAAATCGCGTCCGTCATCACAAGCGCCGGAAGTTCGCCGCCGGTTAAGACATATTCCCCGATTGAAAGCTCTTCATCAGCAAGATTTTTTGCCACACGTTCATCTATGCCTTCATAGCGTCCGCAAAGAAAAACAAGGTGATGATATTTCGCCAAACGCTTCGCATCCGCCTGTGTAAATACCTTTCCTTTAGCACTCGTTAAAATAATGCGCGACTTTTTCCCTTTTGCCGTTTTTGTCCCATCCGCTTTTCGTACTTTCAATGCTCGAAGCGCCAAATGAAATGGCTCGACCTTCATCACCATGCCCGGCCCCCCGCCAAATGGTTTATCGTCGACCTTATGATGCTTATCATTCGACCATTCGCGAAGATCATGCGAGCGCAGTTCGAGCAATTTCTTTTTTTGTGCGCGACCTAAAATTGAAGCTTCAAGATAGGGCTTGGTCACTTCAGGAAAAATCGTGAGGATATCGACACGCAACTTGGATTTTGACATGCTCTGACTATAAATGACTTCTACATAAAAACAAACCCCGCTAATCCGCGAGGTTTATCTGTGAAAAATTTCTTTCTTTCTACTAAATACCGAGATCGTCAAGGTCTTCTTGAGTCACAAGTCCCTCTGATCCGACATTCGACTGCTCCGAACCTTTTTTCTCTTGATGTTGACGACGCATTTCATCCGGTTCGTAAATGACCATGCTCACGCGAGCATTATCTTTTGCGCCCACGGTTTTGAGCAGAATTCTGAGAGCACGAGCTGTCTGACCTTGTCGGCCGATAATATAACCCATGTCCTCCGGATGAACATGCAATGTGATTTTCACACCACGATCATCAATCTCGCGTTCCGTCTTCACCGATTCCGGGTGATTAACGAGTGCCTTAACAACGGTTTCCAGAAATTCCTGGTCTTTTTCCATATTCAGAATTCTTTTGCCTCGCCTGCTATTCGCACCGAGACTCTCAATTGTAAATCGCCCAACATTTGGACATTCAGAGCGTAACAAAAAAGGGAAACGACATCAATTGAAATTAAAAGACCCCTGACAAGTATCAGGGGCCGACGGAAACAGGAGGGACGTTCCGTCTAAGAGCTATGGACAGCGTCCGCGATCACTCGCATTCCAAGCAATCACGGGACGAGGTCCGCCGGAAGGATTCCACGGCTCCGTACAAATGAGTACATCCGTCGTGATATCCGTGTCACCAAGAAGAATCGAAGAGATCCCGGCTTCGTTTGCACGAAGTCCAGCTGAAGGAGCCCAATTATGCCACCCGCCGGAAGGGCAAGTGAGCGTCAGACCGCTCCAGCCGGACCAACCGGCAACGGAACCATCGAGCGTGGCACCGGGAGTTGAAACGAGATTCGTTCCCGCTCCCCAAAGCCGCATGACATATCCGCCGGCGCATTCGCTTTGTACGCTCGGTGAGAGCGTCACGCGAATTCGAGACGGATCGGATGAAGATGGCGGCGGATCGGGAGGCGGCGGGGCACAAACCCCTTCATCCACCGATCCATCACAGTCATCATCCCCGCCATTACAGCGCTCGGGCTCCGGTTCTCGACCGAGAATCATGCGCCAGAAGCCGCCGAGACAGGATTCCGTGACATCACCGCAAGCATTGCGTGACGTCCTATCGGAAATTCCATCATCAGGGATTCCATTGCAGTCATTATCTCGATTATCGCAGAGTTCGACCGCGCCTCCATAAGAGGTCGGATCGCTCGGCGCGCAGTCCATTCCATCCGGCTGGCCATCGCCATCCGAATCGACAGGCGAGGAAGTCCCGGCATCCGGAGACATCTGAACACCGGCGTCACCGGAAGGAGAAGGCGGAACATCTTCACGTTCATTCCCTTCAGCTTCATCGATTCCTCCGGGGCTCGAATGCATAAAGCAATCTTCAGCCGTCAGGCAATGCCTTCCGCCACAGTCCCTTGCCAGCTCGATACGAAGTATCTCACCCTCAGGACCTGCGAGTAGATCGAGATCGCGTGCCGGCACTCTCGCGGAGCGCGAACGTGACCCAATAGCTGAAATATCGTATCCATATACCCTCGCCGTATCTTCATTGAAGATAGGCAGGCGCAATCGACCGCGAGCATTATAGCTCACAACCCACACCGTACTCACGCCAGGCTCCTGCGAAGCAATAAGCGTACCCGGGGCAAATCCAAGCGTGCCAGCCAAAGGATAACTCGACCACTCCGAGATTTCACTCGACGACGTCGTCACCCATTCTTCGAGTCCGCGATGCGAAAGGTATGCCTCGTAATTCAGAAAGACATAACGCTCACGAGCGGCGGTATCGACAAGATAGATCTCGCCGGTTTCCTCTCGATACTCGCGAAAATGCGGGGTGGGATCCAACTCGCCAAGCGAATCGAAACAGCCGACCACATCACGAGAAACCTGAATGGCGCGATCCACGGAAAGACGATTCATCTCGAGAGCCGCCGCCGAAGCGTGCCAAACTCTCGGTGACCCTGACGTGCCCGAATCAACAACATAATAGTACTCCCCCTCAACGCGCAAAAGCGTGCCGGGCGGATACCATGTCGCATTCGGAAAACGTTCGAAACCAGGTCGAGTCACTTCGACGCCGCTCGGATCGAGCGAAATGGCGCGATTGAATGCGTCAATCGAAATGCGAGCGCGCTGACCGTTGCGATATCCCGGATCAAGAATGTAGACATAGCTATCAGAATATCCATACGCAATAACGAAATGCGAGCGGGAGCATACGCCGAGGCTCAGCTCACCCGCATACGCGCAAGCATTCACGGTGACAACCATGGGATGGTCATCATCGATTGCGCGTTGAAGCATCGACAAGCTCATTCGGTCGCTTCCGGAACCGGAAATGACACGCGTAGTGAACCCGAGTCCATCCAATACATCTCGCATTTGATAGACCGAGGTTCCGCGCGCCGAACTGGAAGCGAATCCGCTCGAACGGCCGCAAACTCCGGTTTGGCGACATTCGGAATGAACCGTCACAGGGCATCCATCGATACGAGAACGGTAGGCGCAACTCGTTCCAGGCTGACCGCTGAGCCGTTCAAGAATAGAAACGCAGGCAGGGCCGCACTCCATATTCCCAGTCGCCCATTCAGAGGGAGAGCTACCGAACTGATAGACCCAAGTGTCGAAATAGCTCTGCCCGGGCGGCAGACTCACGAGATGCGCCGAGGGGTCATCGGCGAAACGTGACGACCAGTCACCCGAAACCACACGCTCAATGGAAGCGCCGGTTTCGGGATCGCTGGAACAGCCATGACTCATAATGAGCCAACAAACAATCCAAAGCCAGCGTTCCATTTCAGAGTTCCCAATCTTTACTTTTGAAAGACCATTCTTCCAAACGGGCGAGTGTCCACCCGTGCCGACTCACGTGTTTGCCGGCACTGGGGGAGACTACCCGCAATGAATACAGTCTGATCCGCTAACCTCCTCCGTAAAAGGTTCAAGATGGATCAAACGCTCAGCCGGAACCGATCCTCGAAGCTCCCAATACGTGCAACCGGTATCATCGATAGCTTCATCGCCGGCACAAATAAATCCGATACCGTAAAGCACCCTCAACAATTCATCCGATGGAGCTTGCTTCAGCCCCAAAGCTATTCCCAAATCATAGAGTTTATTTTCACCAAAAGCTTCAGCATATCGTTCTTCGGAACACTGATACTGCGTCATAAACTCTCCGAGAAAGTCATCGTAGACGCTATATTGATCGGCAACCGGATATTGAATACCGCCGATCCCCTCACGCTCATGAGCCGGACGCGTGCAAAGATCGGATGTCGGATCAATTGGATATTTCAATGACACCTCGTCGAATGAAGTTATCGTATTCTCGAAATAATCCGCCATAAGCTCCCCGGCAACCAACTTCAAGTTCAATAAATCACTTACTCTTGTACCGGCCTGACGCGTATAACATCCATCCGTCATTAGATCATTTCCACAAATAAATCCCGCATCGGTTAAGGCTTTTCGCAGATCCGCGGAATTATTCCGGCCGATCAAAATAACAACAGCATCCAATGTTAGCTCATCTTCCGATTGATCAAGCAATGCGCGAAGTCGATCTTCTCCGCATTCAGACGCGGTAAATAACGGTCCCAGCGCTTCCAGATGCGGATACGCATTCGGCAACAAACGCGGACGTTCATACAGACTTGATCTAAGAGAAGCCGTGCAGACAGGGTCGCTGCCTTTTTGTTCTTCGGATTCAGAATGTGAAACCGGAATCTCGAATCCCGTTCCGTTTTCTTCGGAAATATTTTGAGGTACCTGACATCCTCCGGCAATCATGGTGAGCACGAGTGCGCCAAATAAAATCTTTCTCATATAATTACTTCTTACTACACCCCGTTCCATATTTCAGAAATGATGTCAAGAGGATAACCCGTATTATTGACAATAATGCCCATATCCATTACTCTCCTCACGTGCCAGAGGGGCTCTCCTGGCAGAGCTAAGCCCTTCACTCATCGAAGCTAACTATCTACAACACGGAATAAAATGCTTACGATCAAATTACAAAGAGTAGGAAAAAAGAAACAGCCGCAATACCGTTTCGTCCTCGTTGAAAAAGCGAAGGATCCTTATGGTCGCGCGAAAGAAATTCTTGGTTTCTACCACCCCCTCACCAACCCTTCGACCGTTGAAATCAATAAAGAACGCACGGAATACTGGATTTCAAATGGAGCTCAATGCACCAATACGGTTTGGAATCTTCTCGTTGATAAAGGAATCGTCAAAGGAGAAAAGCGAAAGAGTTATCGCTTGAGCTTGAAGCGAAAAGCGAAGCTTGAAGAAAAGGATAAGGCGAAACAAGAAGCCGAAGCCAAAAAGAAAGAAGCGGAAGAAGCGAAAAAAGCCGCTGAAGCAGAAGCAAAGGCCGCTGAAAAAGCCGCTGCTGAAGCTCCCGCGCCTGAAGCGCCGGCTGAAGAAACAAAGAAAGAAGCCCCTCCGGAAGCTGAGGAAAAACCCGCTGAAGCAGAAGCGAAAAAAGAAGAAGCTCCTGCGGAAGAAACAAAAGAAAAATCAGCAGAGTAATCAAAAACATCCCCGCGCGGGGATGTTTTTTTATGATCGTTTCAATTTCTCCACATCCTCGAACTTCACGGACAGAAGTTGCGATACGCCATCTTCCCCCATGGTCACGCCATAAAGCGTATGCCCCTCTTCCATAGTCGCGCGGTTATGCGTCACGACAACAAATTGCGTCCGATCGGCCAGAGAACCGACAATATCCGCGAATTTAATCGAATTCGATTCATCGAGCGCCGCGTCCACTTCATCGAGCACGACAAATGGCGAAGGATTGGTCGAGATAATGGCGCAAATCAATGCAATCGACGTAAGCGCCCGCTCCCCACCGGACAAAAGCGCGATAGATTTATTTCGTTTCCCGGGAGGCGTCGCCGTAATTTCAATTCCCGTCACGCGATCTTCCACCGGAAGCGCATTCCCCTCATCATCAAATTCCTGCTCCGGTCTCACCTCATGTAAATGCGCATTTCCGCCATTAAATAATTTTTCAAAGAATCTCGTGAATTCTTTATCGAGCTTTCGAAATGCCTTCGAACTTCGCTCCTCAATGGTTTGATCAAGTTCAGCGACAACCGTCTCCAAGCCCTGCAAGCTTTCCTCGACGTCCGCAAGCTGAGTAGAGAGAAATTCAAATCGCTCTTTCGCCTCCTCATAATCTTTAAGCGTTTCCGGATCAATCCCGCCAATCCATTCGAGCTGGGAACGAAGCTTTTGCAAACGCGCTGCCGCATCCGCCTCCGGCGCCTTCGCGGACTGCGCGAGCACATCGAGCTCTTTCTTCAATTCCGGCTGAAATTGATTTCATTCCTGACGCAAGCTATCACTTCTGGGTTCCACCCGTGCTTTTTCAACCGCAACACTTGAGGCCTCGCGTTCAACCGCCGCCGCTTCTTCACGCTTTGTATTCATCACTTGCTTAATGCTAACATTCCGTTTTCGTTTATCTGCTTCTCCCTTTCTCCA
>CBDULO010000015.1:0-10556 GCA_965368095.1 uncultured bacterium
TTATGAAGGCGTCCTTGGTATTTTTGATCGCCCCTCTCTTGAAGAAGCGAAGCGTCTTTACCCGCTTACCAAACAGCATGTAAATGAAGCGGATGCCTCCGTGCGCGCCCTGACAGCAAACTCATCCCAGGAGATAATTCTTTCAGCCGCTCTAAACACGCGGGAGGCACTGGAAGACGTTCAGCTCTATCTCACCTTCGTGCAGAAAACCCTTGCCGGCACAGTGACGAATTCGAATCTTACACAAACACAGCTCGATGTATTGCAAACCGGTATTTCCGGAAGCATCTCCAGCGTTGGCGCCCAGCTCTCCGCTGTTGTTGCTTCGTATGAAACCGCGCGAAATTCCGATCTCACACAGCAAACAACGATCGACCAACTCCAAAATGCCTTCGAGACAGCATCTCTCAATCTTGATATCGCTGAATCGAATCGTGAAACGCAACTTAAAACAGCCCAGGCGAATGTTGAGATTCAGGAAGCGGCCGTTTCCAGTGCAAAAGCTTCTCTCGCACAAACGGAAGCCCCTCCTCGTGAGGTAGATGTCGCTTCTTTGCGAGCACAGGTGCTTGATGCGCAAACCGCATATAGCCAAGCATTGGAAAAACTGGAGGATGTGCGCATTCTCGCTCCGCTTAGCGGCGTAGTGACCGATATCGTTCCGGAGCGCGGGGAACTTGTGACGGCGGGGAACCCTGTTATCCGCATGATCGCCGCTGACAGTCTCACGGTTGAAGCGCTTGTTCCCGAAGCCGATATTACAAAGGTGGAGCCGGGACAATCCATCACGATCACGCTCGATGCCTATGGCGACGATATTGAATTACAAGGAAAGGTCATTAGCGAAAATGCCGATCAGACCGTTGTTCAAGACGCGATCTACTATACGACCTATGTTGATTTTGACGCGAAAGACTTAGATGTAAAATCCGGCATGACAGCCAATCTTACCGTGCTGACCGGAGAACGGAAGAACGCCCTCTTCATTCCAAGCCGCTCATTGCGATTGAATGACGGACGTACGTCGGTGCGCGTTCAAAAAGGAAGCAGGGTGGAAGAACGCGAGATTGAAATCGGACTTCGCGGCGATGAAGGACGCGTAGAGGTTCTCTCCGGACTTGAGGAAGGAGAAGACGTCGTCACCGGTGAACTCACCGCCGAGGAAGCTCGCGCGCAATAACATTCATTATGGCAAATTTGATCGAGCTCAAAGACCTCAAAAAGGCCTATGTCAATGATGAAATTGTGACGAAAGTCTTACATGGTATTTCTTTTGAAATTCCTAAAGGGCAATTTGTCGCGATCATGGGGCCGAGCGGCTCCGGAAAATCTACCCTCATGCATATTTTGGGCTTTCTTGATACACCAACAAATGGAACCTATGCCTTTGGCGGAAGGGACGTCTCTACATTAACCGAAGATCAGCTCGCCTTTATGCGAGCGGAGCATATTGGATTTATTTTCCAAGCGTTCAATCTTTTGAAGAAAACCAGCGTACTCGACAATGTGATGCTAGCCCTTCTCTATTCCGATATTCCGGCAAAGGAGCGAAAAGCCCGCGCCCTTGAAGCCATTGAGACTGTTGGGCTTTCTCATCGGGTGAATAATTTATCGAATCAGCTTTCCGGCGGTGAACGCCAACGCGTCGCCGTTGCTCGAGCGATTGTCACGCGTCCGACGGTTATTTTTGCCGATGAACCAACAGGAAATCTCGATTCTAAATCGGGAACGCAAGTCATGGATATGCTTGCGGAGTTGAATGAAGAAAAAGGGCATACCATTATTCTTGTAACCCATGAAACATATACAGCCGCCTATGCGGAACGCATTATTCGCATGAAAGACGGCCTGGTCGTATCGGACGAACGAGTCGTACAACGAAGAAAGCGCGGCGATGGAGTGGACTTGAAGTAATCTATGCGCATTCAGGATCTTGTCGAATCAGCATTGACCAGCCTTCGCCGAACAAAGGCGCGAAGCGCCATGACCATGCTTGGGATTGTCATTGGGATTATGTCGGTCATTCTTATTCTTTCCATTGGGGAAGCCGCTCAACGATTTATCGTGAATCAAGTTGCGGTTTTCGGCTCCGATCTTCTTATTCTTGAGAATGGAAGGAACCCCTTGGAAAGCGACGGGCCTCCGAGTCCGTTCATCAAAGAAGTGCTGACTGAAGATGATTATGACAAGCTCAAATCCCAGCCATGGATTCGCGTCATTACGGCGAATGTACAACAGAGCGAGATCGTGATGGGCAATGATGAGGAGTACCGCGTCCAGGTGCTCGGCGCTTCCGCAGATGAGCCGCTGATTTATTCCGCGAAAATTAGAGAAGGCTCGTTTTTCGATGAAGGGCAGGTAAATAGCCGCGCGCGCGTTGTCGCTCTTGGCGCAAATGTCGCGGATCACCTTTTCGGTGAAGATACAGCCGTTGGAAAGCTTGTGAAAATCAATTCTCGAAATTTTCGCGTCGTCGGCGTAATGGATGAGGCAGGCACGCGCTTTCTTCAGAACGTCGATGACCAAGTCTATATCCCCTTCACCGCGGCCATGGATTTATATAATAAAAAGTTTCTTCAATATTTCGTATTCAAAGTGGATATTCCCATTCGAGAAGCAAAACGACGCACAAATGACATTATGTATGAGCAGCACGACATTCTTACCTCGAAGGATGTAGAATACACACTTTCGACCCAAGATGATGTCGTTGAACAAACCGGCCAGATCACGCAAATTCTTCAAATACTCTTGGGGTCCATTGCCAGCATCTCTCTTATCGTTGGCGGGATCGGCATTATGAATATCATGTACGTGTCGGTGACCGAGCGCGTGCGCGAGATTGGCTTGCGAAAGGCCGTCGGCGCCAAACAAACCGATATCTTAAGCCAGTTCTTGCTCGAATCCATCATTCTGACATTTTTAGGCGGAGCGATTGGAACCTTGATGGGCGTTGGACTCACATGGCTTGCCATCCAAGTCATTTTACAGTTCCAAGACGGCTGGACCTTCGGCGTTTCGTGGCAAGGCATCGTATTAAGCCTCTTGGTCTCAAGCGCCATTGGTATTGTGTTCGGCTATGCGCCCGCACGACAGGCGGCGAAACTCGATCCGATTGTTGCTTTACGAAAAGAATAGGTATGAATATTGTTGACGTTTTTGAAATCGCCTCTAAAAGCCTCCTCCGCACACGCGGTCGCGCTGTCTTAACCATGCTTGGCATTGTGATCGGTATTTCATCAGTAATTATCATGCTTTCCATCGGTCGGTCAGCGGAAAGCTTTCTTTTGTCACAAATCGCATCTTTCGGATCCGATCTTGTTATTGTCACGAATGGGCGTGGAGACGTCAGTCGAGGTGATCCGGCCTCCCAGGTTCTGGAAAAGCAGACGCTCACCCTCAAAGATTATCGGGAATTGAAAGATGCATCGTGGGTACGCGCCGCAAATCCGAATATCATCAACCCGGATACAGTTACCTTTGGAAGCGAATCAATTCTTACAAGCGTCTATGGCTCCGCACCGGGGGAGATAGAAGTATTTACAAGCGAAGTTGCGCGAGGCGCATTCATTAGCGATGCCCATGTGGACTCACGTGCACGCGTCACCGTACTCGGCGACGGGATTGCGAAAAAATTGTTTGGGGAGACTGATCCGATTGGGAAAAGCGTAAAGATCGGGAAGCGTTCCTACCGTGTCATTGGCGTCATGGAGCCTGGGGGAACACGTTTCTTTACTCCCTTGGATGAGATTATCTATATTCCTGTCACTGCGGCTTCAGATTTATATAATCGCGACAAAATGAACTTCATTATGTTCAAGCCGGTCGATGGCCTCAGCGTTGCCGAAGCGCAAGATCGAGTACGACTGCTATTTAGAGATACGCATAAGCTGGATAATCCTGAAGCGGATCTCTCAAAAGACGATTTTCGCGTGCTCTCTCAAGAAGACGCCGTGCGAAATGCGGGAATTATCAGTACCATTCTTCAAATTCTTCTTGCCTCCATTGCCAGCATCTCTCTCCTTGTCGGAGGAATCGGTATTATGAATATTATGTATGTAACGGTCACAGAACGAACTGCTGAAATTGGTCTGCGAAAATCTCTTGGCGCGCAACCGCAAGATATTTTGAATCAATTCTTGATCGAAGCGGTTCTTTTAACCGGCGCCGGAGGATTGCTTGGGGTCTTTATTGGCATACTTTTTACCTATCTAGGCATTCTTGCCATCTCAACCTATATGGCGGGCTGGACCTTTGTCCTCCCGCTCGATGGAGTCTTGCTGGCCGTAGGCGTTTCCGGCATTATCGGCATTACCTTCGGTTACTTCCCCGCAAGAAAGGCCGCGAAGCTCGATCCCATCGAGGCTTTGCGGTACGAATAGGTTTTTGAGAGAAATAAAATGCCCTCGTAAGGGCATTTTATTTGCGTCGCGTCGTCTTCTTCCGCTTTCCCTGCTGCAACACCGCCCATGCGGCGAATGCGGCCGTGATGGGCACCGTGAAGGCAATGCCAATGGTTCCGGTAAGGGCTCGAATCACTTCATCGGCCACAATATCGAAATTGATAAATTTCAGCCAAGAACCTCCAAACTGCGTGTAGAGCAATAGCGCCGAGAGAGAAGCTCCGACATAGGCAAAGATCAGCGTATTCGCCAGAGCCGCCATATGATCTTTTCCGACAACCATGGCTGAAGTGAATACCTCTTTAAAGGTTGCGCGAGGATTCGCTTTTTTGATTTCACGCGCGGCTGAAGCGATTGATACGGCAACATCTTCCGCCGCTCCCGCCGCGGCGATGATAATACCCGCGAAGAGCAGTCCTCTCGGATCTAGGTTGGGATTGTTTCGAAAGAAAATTCTATCTTCATCCGTGGAAGAAACGCCGCTCAAATTTGCCCAATCTACAAACAGCGTTGCGAGCATATAAGCGACGAGCGCGCCTCCCATGGTCCCAAGCGCCGTGATCAATGAAACGCGATTCCATCCCGTCGAAAGGCCGGTTGAAATAAATGTCATCAACCCCATCAAGACGATGGCCGTCGGTACCGGATGTATCCCTTTCAAGAAGAGCGGGATAAGCACGAATCCTATGAGCGCGATGGAAATGGCGATGGAGAAAAATACTTTGACCCCCTGCCAGCCCGAAAGAAAAATCAGCGAGAGAAAAAAGACGATGACGAGCCAGATGAGGGCCGTGCGTTTATCAAACCCCTCCAGATATAATTGCCACTCTTGATTCAATGGATTTTGCTGCATGAAAATCACTACTTTATCTCCCTGTTGTGGAGCGAGCTCATACGGATTCGTTGTTACGGAGCTATGAATTTCTCTTATTTCACCTTTCAGTGGTCCGGAAAGGAAGCGGATGCTATAAATCTCGACCTGCTCTCCGCCGCCGTCGGTTGTGCGCGCACCCACGCGAACCTCTTCTACAATCCCACGTTCGTATATTTCCTCTCCTTGTTCATTTGAAGCGACAAATATCGGTTCCGGAGTCTCTGCTTCGGAAGCGTCCGCTTCATCGACCGTCTCGGCCGCGGCTTCCGTGCTGGTAACGGAGCTTGTAGCCGTCTCCGCCTCCTGAGCGAAACTCGACAGCGGGGCCAAAAAAAGCCCCAAGAGCACGGCGGTGAAGATCAGATTATTTTTCATTCCAGGGAAAAGGTATTTCATAAGTGGTTTCTTGTTGCGCATATTTCCGAAGCCAGTCGATAAGAAAAGCGGTCGCCTGCACATCCTCTTTATTATACGCGATAATTGATTCTAAATGAGAACGTTCACGCGTTTCAAGCCATCGGTCAAAAGCAAAAATTGACTCTCCCCCACCCTGCACATCTCCTTCCCACGAAAAGCCGAGGAATTTCGCGATACTTTTGAGCGAATAGAAATAGAGCGGGAAAACGGCATGCGCGCGAATCAATTCCTTCACATCTATAAATGCATTCATGAACTTTATCAACCCTTCATGATTTTCGGTATCATGACGTTTCGCCAGCTGCCTTAATCGCTGACGCTCATATGGCGCATAATGATATACGGTGAATTCATCAGGAAGTGAATCGCACCATGTTAAAAACGCAGCCCACATATCCCCCTCTTCCTCCGGAGATTCCGCCACAAAAGAAATATACTCGTCCCCTTTCTTGGAACGAATGAGAAGACCGTAGAGATAGTCGCGATCGGTTGGCGGATGACTTTCAATATCAAAATGAATTTCCGTTCCAACGGTCTGATCTTCATATCCGACTCGAATAATCACCGATTGCTTGGTCAATGAAATTGCTTGTCGTTTTGCGGATTCGAGCGCGCGCCGCGTCAGTCCGGGCGCCTGGCCCTCAATAGCATCTATATCCATCTCCGCCGCATCATGAATGGTTTTAATCCCAAAATATCGCAAGGCCTTCAGCTTTCGAATATCGACATTATAAATAAGCGCCACGTCCTCTCGCTCTTCCGCGAGACGCAAACAGGCCTTTCCCCAGGGCGAGGTGTCCATACATGCTTTGCGAAAAACAGGCTCCGGACACTCCCCGTCCGTCATACGTTCAATTTTCTCCAGCATATTCTGATAATCTTGAAGGAATTCTTCCGCGCTAAATGAAATGCGCTCCGCATCGGCATTAATGACGGCCGGATATCCGGGAAAGTGTCCCTGAATTTTTTCAAGGAGATGGCAATAAAAAACAAGCTGAGCTTTATGATGCTTCTTTAGACGCTGCGCGTTCTTAATATCAACCGGGACATAATAGTAGTCGCCAAATATACTTTTCCCTGGCTGGCGTTCAAGAATATCGGGCCGTCCGCGCCAATGCTCATGCATGAGCCACCCTTGATAAATAAAAGGCGCGCCCTTCCGCATGAGCTCAAGCGTCTGTGCGAATCCTTCCTTCGGTGCCGGCGACTCAATCTCTTCAACCTCCTGAAACATTTGTGAAACAATCTCTTTTTCATGCTCCAATCCGTCGGCGAGACGCTCTTCTTCCGCGTCCGTGAGCGCACGGCGATCTTTTGGATTTCCAAAACGCTCCCAGTACGGCCAGTGGGGGCATTGAAGAAGGTGGTAAAAATCTCTTCCGCTAATTGTCTGCTTGGACTTATTCATGCTTAGTACGCATCACGAAACACCGGCGCGAGATATCTGTCAACCGGAACATAATTATCGCGA
Organism: uncultured bacterium; assembly: GCA_965368095.1. Classification (GTDB taxonomy): domain Bacteria; phylum Patescibacteriota; class Patescibacteriia; order 2-12-FULL-60-25; family 2-12-FULL-60-25; genus 21-14-all-47-17. The sequence goes on from CBDULO010000015.1 coordinate 7,166, forward strand.
AGCACCGGTTCCGCATGTTCAGCGAGAAATTCGTCAACAATTTTATCATCTAAAAGTGTAAATAAATCATCTTCCGAAGAAGCAAAGGTGACGCTTTGATTTTGACTGAAGCTCACGGCATTGACCCAGTCACTTGAATCGATTTCTTTATCCGTCGCAATCAGGACATAGGTATTTCTCCCGGCAACAAATTGATCGGATTGCGGAGACACGTATACATGCGTCCACACTTCGCGAAGCGTACGGATAAGCGCGGCAAGCAATGCTCCATGCTTTTCATCATCGATGACATTCAAAGCATAAATCCCCTCTTCAGACATTTTTGATTTTAACAATTCATGAAATTCTTTGGTCGTAAGATGATACGGGATTGAAAAATCATTAAACGCATCTCCGAATACCATGTGAAATTTCTTATCGGTTTTCAGAAGATAGCGTCTCGCATCTTCATTGACCGTTTCAATTTTTGTATCGCGCGGCAAATTCATATGCGTGAAATTAATCTCGGTTACTCCCGGATCAATTTCAGAAACCGTGGCCTCCGCTTCCGGATAAAAAGAGTCAATATATCGCGGCATCACATATCCGCCGCCGCCAATAAAAAATGCATTGAATTCGTCCGCATCACCAAAGTTCATCGCGATAAGTTTTGCGTAAATTTCCTCATATCCATATCCGAGAACGGACGGCTCGGATGGCTCGACATAAGAATGGACAAGGTGGTCCAATTTCAATGTGAACACCGGCGTTCCTTCCTCACTTTCGTCTTCGATGACGCGAATGCAGTAATAATTTGTTTCTTCCTGACAGTAGGACGGGAGCAGGAAACCTCCAATAAAGAATAATGCCATGATAAGCGCGATGCGATTCTTCCAGAGCGCATGTCCCCTTCCCACATATAAGCCGATCGCCACCAAACCAACGGCAACTCCCGTAAGGATATTTTTTGTTCCGAAAAGCGCAATGAGAAAAAATCCACCGAAAACGAGCCCTGCGACATTTCCGATACTGCTCCAAGCATAAAGCGACCCAAAGCTGGAACCTGCGTCTTTCACATCATCCAAATCCAAACGAAATGCCTGCGGTAAGATTGCCGCGAGACTTGCTGCGGCCGGGAAAAAAATACCGAATGTATATAATGCCGTTTTGATCGCGAGATGCATTGAGATGCCTCCGAGAAGATCATCAATAACCGTCACGAGAAAAATGGAGAGCAGGGTCGCGGAACCGGCAATGACAAAGGTCAGTCCAAATACTTTTTTGTTTGAGTACTGTCGACTAATGAGGCCGCCGATATAATTTCCTACAAGAATTCCCAGCAAGGTTGTGGCAATGATATTGGTCCAGGCATAAATTGATGTCCCAAGGTGCGGGGCGAGCACGCGGCTGGAAACAATTTGAATGAGCATGAGTGAAAAGCCGGAACAGAATACAAGGATGCGCAATATTCGGCTGCTCATACGGCAAATGCTTTTTTTGTAAAAAAGAATGCTCCGATGGCTCCGGCGAAAAGGACAGCGGCCACGGTCAAAATGATATGAGAGGTTTGCAGATAAGAAATGAAAAAGAATCCCGTCGCATAGGTGCCAAGCATACTCCCGCCGGCATTCCAGGCGGCGAGACTTCCGAAGCTACTCCCGGATTCTTCCAAACTTTGCACATCCGTTTTTACGAGAAGCGGCGTGATGATGGCGAGAGAAAACGCCGGCGGGAAAAAGATAAAAAATGAAAAGAACAATGTCAGAACAACGATCGGTAAATCACTCGCTTGCAAGAGCGGTCCAAAAAATGAAATGGCCGGAAAGATGGCCATGAGTAATATCAGGGCACTTCCCCCGAGCCAGAACCAAATCTCGGAAAGCATGGTTTTTTTACCGGAAAGTTTTCCGCCGACATATGAACCGATGGCGATTGCGGCTAAGACGGAAGTGAGGACGGCTGTCCATGTATACAGCGAATTTCCAAGATACGGCGCCATGAGCCGGCCGGAAATGAGCTCGATCGTCATAACGCAAAAACCCACCACGAATGCGATGGATCGAAGCCATTGGCTTCGAATATCAAACTGGGTAGGTTTCTGTGGCATGTGAACTTATTTCGTCTCCTTATGAGGCGTCGTTTTTTTGCAATGCTTGCAATGCTTTTTCAGTTCTAGCCGGGTTTTGTTCTTCTTGTTCTTCTTCGAATGGTAATTCACTCGCTTACATTCCGAACAGGAGAGCTTGATCAGACTTTCTTGTGACATATAGGTTTCCGTTATTATCGAGGTGCCAAGCTCTTCGCTCAGCGTTCTCGGTGGAGCCACCTCGCGGATTCGAACCGCGGACCTACTGTTTACAAAACAGTCGCTCTAACCAACTGAGCTAAGGTGGCGGGAGTGAAGGAACTATAGGGGAAAATGCTTGTCTGGTCAACCCAATGAACAAACCATGATATCGCGCTTATTTACCCACCGGGATTGACAAAATGGGCGATTTTTGATAGAGATGAACATCGGACTTTTACAAAAAGAAGGGGTAGAAAGTGAAGAATCTCGTTGTCGTAAAGTTTAGAGCGGCTTCCTCTGGAAGGAACGTCCCCGGCCGCATTCTCCTTGATGAAGAGCGACGAACAAAGATTGCCTTCGTTGGTGACCGCGCTCAAATTTCGAATCCGTCCCCAGGATCGATCTGGAGATGCGTTGCTTTTTTTGACACGAAACCGAATGATCGCCAGACAGGCGCGCTCATGGTTGAACCAATCCATCGGCTTCCCGATTTTCTGGGTGATGAGCTTGCTCCGCTCTTGAATTTTCGCGCTCTCATGCGTGACTGTCGGAATCGTAAAATCATTTGTGGAAGCGGCGCTCTTAGGCAGCTTGCCGTTACACCTCATCTCGCGAAATATCTACATGAAGCGATCGAGCAGCTGGATATCGACCTGAGTTCATCGAAAAGCAGATCCCAGCTTTTTACCGTCGATGTCGGAGAAGTGATTGGTTCCGTTCTATGGCGCAAGGCACCGACGATACGAGCCGAGGAAGAAGCGCTTTTCGCCTATGCACTCGGACATGAGCATCCCGTTCGTATTATCATTTCTGATAGTCCTCCGCGTTCTACGGAAGGCTTGTGGCTTCGATTCTCCAAAAGTCACCGGCGAGAAGAGATTATTTTCCTGAATAGTCTCTCCTACGATAAGCCGCCACGACGTTCGCCGATGCATGCTGAAACCGATCAAGAGGAAGCTGCTCGGCTCGCCTTTTGGCTCGAACACGCCTTCCTCTACAATCCCGCCACCATGGGAAAGCCCTTCACCTCTTCTTGGGAGGAGTTGCTCGAATATGAGCTCGACAACGACGAGCTTCGTCCGGAAGCCGAGGTACGGGAACAACCTGAGCAGCATACGGCCATTC
>CBDULO010000016.1:0-10364 GCA_965368095.1 uncultured bacterium
CCGATATTATTCTCCGCCGTGATATATCGATGCTTCAATCCAGAAGTGTCGATGATTTTTTTACACTTCTCCATTTCCAAAAATGAATCAAAGTTGTGATAGAAAAAAACTTCGAAATCTTGAAACGCCTGCTCCTTTAATGACGCGAGGAGGGCTGGCAAATCGCTTGAGCTATTAAATAACACGACTTGAATCGCCAGCTTAGCTCCCTGAATGTCATTCCGACCGGAATGAAATGAAGCGGAGGAATCTCTTTTTTGTTTTAAAAGGGATCCCTCGGCTCCGCCTTGCTCCGCTCGGAATGACAAAAGCACATCATACAACCAGGCCGCGCCAAGAACAAAGGGGCGGAGCATCTGCAGGATGAGCGACTGCCAGCGCGGGTGCCATTTTTTAACATAGTGAATCATGCTCGCAGTTACCTGTTTTTGCTTCCAGTAGAGTTTTCTCTTTGCGAAACTTTTTCCGATAAAATCGCGGGCAACAATTTCCGGCACATACCGAATATCGAAGCCTGCGTTTTTCGCGCGGCGGCAATAATCCACTTCTTCAAACCAGATAAAATATCCTTCATCAAAATTCCCAATTTTCTCCAATGCATTTTCATGAATGGCAAAAAATGAGCCTCGCACGGAATCAACGGACTGTTCTTTTTCCAAATCTAAATCCTTGCCTAAATATCTTTCCAATATCCTTGGAAATACGTGAGGGAGTTTAAGCAAAATCGCGAGCTGTATCCCGAAAGTTGGGAATCTTCGCAAATGGAGCATAGGCCTCCCTTCTTCATCGATCAACATGCCGCTGACAATGCCAGTACCGGGATTTGAATCGAGATAATTCATCAGCTTCTTTAAAGCGCCTGGCTCAACACGCATATCCGGATTCAGAAGAAGCACATGTCTTCCTGATTTGTTTTTCAATCCTTGATTCACCGCGGCTGCAAACCCTCTATTTTCTTTATTTGCTATAAGCCTCACATGTGAAAAATTCTCTCGTATCGCTTCAACGCTTCCATCGCGTGAGGCATTATCAATTACAAGCACCTCAAATGACGCTTCCTGATTTCCTTCAAAAAGCGATTTTAAATTCTGTAGCAAAATATCGCGAACATTCCAGTTCACAATAATCACGGAGAGGTCTTTCGCTTCCTTTGTTGCCCCTCCCTCAGGAACGCCAAGATTCAATTGGTCCCGCATATCGAAACATTGCCATGACTAGCTAAAAATGACAAAGTATTTCCATGAAAATTCTTGTGACAGGCGGGTCCGGTTTTATCGGCACCAATTTCATTCGGTACTGGCTGAAGCATCATCCGGAAGACGAAATTGTGAACTTGGACGCGCTCACTTATGCGGGGAATCCTGAAAATCTTCGAAACATTGAACGTGACTCTCGCTATACATTTATTCATGGAAATATTTGCGATCCGGAAACCGTGAAGCGCGCGATGGAGGGCGTCGATACGATCGTGCATTTCGCTGCGGAAAGCCATGTCGACAATTCGATTGAAGGCAGCCTCCCGTTTATCCAGACAAATGTGCTTGGAACGCATACGCTTCTTGAAGAGGTGAAGCGGCGCGGAGATCAAATAAAGCGCTTTCATCATATTTCTACCGATGAAGTATTCGGGAGCTTGGATTTTGACGATGAAGATATTTTTCATGAGAAACGCGCGTATGCGCCGCGCTCGCCCTATTCAGCTTCAAAAGCGGCGTCCGATCATATTTGCCAAGCATTTTTCCATACGTATGGCTTGCCGATTACTATTTCAAACTGTTCAAATAATTATGGCCCGTATCAGCATGAAGAAAAATTCATTCCCGTCATGATTCGTAAAGCGCTCGCCGACGAACCACTCCCAGTATATGGAACGGGGGAAAATATTCGCGACTGGCTTCATGTTGAAGACCATTGCCGGAATCGAAGCTATCCTCTCAAAAGGGAAAATCGGTGAAACATATTGTTTTGGCGCGGATTCTGAAGTCGCAAATATCGATATGGCGAAAAAGATTTTGGATATTCTTGGAAAACCGGAAACCCTTATTTCATTCGTGGAAGATAGAAAAGGTCATGATCTTCGTTATGCCGTGGATTCGTCGAAAGCGAAGAAGGAGTTGGACTGGAGTCCCCAAGTTTCTTTTGAGGAGGGGCTGCGAAAAACCGTTGAATGGTACCGCGAGCTGTCTTGACGAAAAGCTCAAAAAACCCATGCTTTTGTGATAAGAATCTCAGTAATATGAAGATTCTTGTATTTGGAGCTAAGGGCTGGGTCGGACAAAAAATGTTAAAAGCGTGGCCGGAAGCCGTGCCGTCATTTGCGCGCATAGATGACAGGCAGGCCGTTCTTGAAGAGTTGGAGCGACATAAGCCCGACGCGGTTGTGAATGCGGCCGGGAAAACCGGACGGCCAAATATAGATTGGTGCGAAACCCACCAAACAGAAACATACCGATCAAATGTCATTGGCCCGCTGGTCCTTGCTGAGGCTTGCCAGGAAAAGCATATTTACTTTCTCCACCTTGCCAGCGGCTGCATCTTTTATGGACCGTCTCCCGATCCTCACGGCTGGAGAGAATATGATTTTGCAAATCCACTTTCTTTTTATTCGCGTACAAAATATGCCGCGGATCTTTTACTTTCCAAGATGCCGAATATTGGCATTGCCAGAATACGCATGCCTATTGATGCCCAGCCGAACCCAAGAAATCTCATCGATAAACTCGTGGGCTATCCGCAAGTGATTGATGTGGAAAATAGCGTCACAATCATTCCTGAGATGATTGATGTTTGCCATCAACTCATTCAGAAAAAGGGCGTCGGTATTTTTCATGTGACAAACCCTGGTGCGGCGCGCCACCGAACCATTCTTGATCTCTATAAAGAACATGTCGACCCGTCTCATCAAAATGAATGGATTTCAAATGAAGAACTCATGAGCCGCGGGCTCGCTAAAGCGGCGCGATCGAATTGCATTCTCCAGTCGGAACGTCTCCGTGAACTCGGTATTGAGATGCGTCCGATTGATGTTGCGCTTCGGGATACCATGATCAAATACGCTGAACACGTGAATGGTTCAGCTTCTCCCGAGGCCCGGATTGAATCCGTCTTGGAACCTATTGCTCCAAAATCTCATCAACCAAAACAGATGAAGGGATTAATTGTCGCCGGCGGGAGAGGAACGAGGCTGATGCCGCTTACATCCACAACAAGCAAGCAGCTCCTTCCGGTCGCAGACAGGCAAATGATTTTATATCCGCTACATACTCTGCTCGCGGCCGGCATTAAAGATATTATGGTTGTGACGGCTCCCGAACACTCCGGACAATTCATGTCTTTACTTGGTTCCGGGGCCAGTCTTGGCTGCCGTCTCACGTATCGCATTCAAGATGAACCCGGCGGCATCGCACAAGTGGTCGGCATGGCGGAAGATTTTGTTGGTGACGATAATCTCACAGTGATTCTAGGAGATAATTTATTCGATGAAGACTTTAGCAGCCAGATCCAGTCCTTTGCATCCGGAGCGCTCGCATTTTATAAGCCCGTTCCCGACGCGAAACGATTTGGCGTGATTGAAGTTGATAATCACGGACGCGTTCTTTCCATTGAAGAAAAGCCTGAACATCCCAAATCAAATTTTGCTCAAGTGGGCTTATATGTGTATGACGCGCGCGTATTTGACATTATCCGAACGCTGAAGCCGTCTGCGCGAGGGGAATTGGAAATCACCGACGTAAACAATGCATTTCTTCAGATGAATGAACTGACCGCCCATCCCGTAAGAAGTTATTGGAATGACGCGGGAACATTCGACAGCCTTCAGGCGGCGCATGCATATTTCTCAAAGAAGCCGCGCTAGAGCCTATCGCGATCTTTCTTCAAAGCTTGGCGAAATGAAGATGGAGACAAGATCGCAAATAGGCTCTCAAGTGCTATACTCTGAGGCATGAAACGTATTGTTATTGTCGGCGCCGGCTTTGTTGGGCTTCGCGTCGCTCGTATTTTGAGGAAGAAGGACCCTGAGCTTGAAGTTTTTCTTATTGATAAGAAAGATCACTTTCTTTTCACTCCGTGGATTATTGACGCGCTTGCCGGAGATCTGAAATATGAAGATATTACCGTCGACCTAGGCGCTATCGCAGAACGCGACGGCTTTAATTTTATTCTTGGCGAGGTCGTGGAAATTGATAGGAATGAAAATACGATTTCAATAAAAACAGCCGAGGACACCTCAAGCATGGCATATGATGCGCTCGTTTTATCACATGGAGCAAAGACTTGTTATTACGGCATTCCCGGAGCGAAAGAGCATTCTTATCCGCTCAAAACAAGCGGTGATATTCGCCGTGTTCATGAGGCGCTACGTGGGCTTTTTCATGAAGCGGCTCAAATCGCCGACCCAGAAAAGCGCAAGCAGTATCTTTCCATTGCGGTCGTCGGTGCGGGCCCGTCAGGGATCGAGTCGACGTTCTCCGTTCTTCACTATGTTCGACGACTCAAAAAGAAGGGTAGTCTTCCGGAAGACTGTGAAGTAAAAATGCATATCGTGCAGGCCGGGCCGCAAATTTTGCCGGGTTTTTCGGAGAAAGTTGTCGATACGGCGGCGGACGCGCTTCGAAAAGCCGGCGTCCTCATTCTTACCGGTGAAGCCGTAAAAAAAGTTGATGAAGGAGCGATGGAAACTTCATCCGGTAAACGTATTCCCGTGCGCTTCACGCTTTGGACAGCCGGTCTTGAAGCGAATCCGATTCAATGTGAACCGGCGCCCGAAACCATGAATAAAGGATATTTCACTGTCGATAATTATCTGCGCATTGGTGAAAATGTTTTTTCCGGCGGCGATATTACCTTCTTCAAATACAAGGGGAGGCCGGTACCTAAAACCGCGCAATCCGCGATGCAAATGGCCGAAGTGATTGCAAGAAATGTTTTACGCTGTTGCAAAGATACAAGAATGAAACCGTATAATTTTTCAAATAAAGGAGCGTTATTGACGGCCGCGCGAACCGGTATCATGACTATCGGCCATAGTATCACCATCACGTCCCCGCTCGTTGTCCCGATTAGAAAACTCTTTTATCGCTATCGATTTTTCCAGATGACGGGATTTTGGAAAAAACACTAGAATTTCATTTTCTTTTTGCCTCCCCATAAACGAACAAGAGCGTGAAAGTTTTTTGCAATGCGCTCCGTTGCTTGTTTTTTGGTGATTTTTTTCTCAATAAAGTCCGTGAGCGGCTTTGCAAATACCGTTCGGCCGACAGCAAATCCAATCACTTCCGGAAAGCCGGCTGCGTCTTCAAGCCATTTTTTCACATGCTTCATATCCTGCCCGCGTCCAAGAACGATCACACGGTCCCCTTCTTCCAATGTCGGTAATATGCGTTTCCATCCCGCTTTGCTCGTTCCTTCCAATTTCCAAATATCAACGTCAACGAATTTACGAATTTCTTTAATCGCTTTCACGGTTAAGTCATTTCGCAAACCATGATCGTAGGATTTCTGACTTCCGGCTCGTTTTAAATCAGCTTCCGTCGGCGGAACAAGGAGCTCAAATAAAAGCGAGAGATTACTCTTCTTGCAAAACTTGGATAATCGAGCAAGGCGTTTTAGCTGACGCTTATTGATTTCTTTATTTGCCGGATTGTATCGGACAAGCGCTTTTGCATATTCCGGCTTATATTTAAGCAAATGTTTCCCAAAGTCATTCCCATATTGAAATTGGTACTCCTTCTTTCCGCTTTTTTCCGTTGTCACCGCCACGGCAAAGTCATATTTTTTTCCATCCCGAATAATACCCGATCCATAGTCCTCGTCGATAAGAATGCCGAAGTTTGAAGTATCTTTATACTTTTTTAAACTCTGCTTGAATGCCGAATAGATGATCTCTTTCAACTCAGTCACCTTTTTCGCCTGCTTGCGGTTCAAAGGATATTGATATCCGAGAAGACCCTTTGCAAAGGTGCTTCGATGATCAAAAGGAAGAATGAGGAGCGGTTTATTCATATGAAGAGCATTGTAGCACGTGGTTGACGAGATATGTTTGTGGAGCTACGCTCGGTCCAGTTCTTTGAGAAAGGAAGAGAAATGACGGACAAGCCGCTGACCTACAAAGATGCGGGTATCAACTACGAACAGATGGATCCGTTCAAGATCGCCTGCCAGAAGGCGGCGATTGAAACGGCCGGGAATCTCGAAGCTCATGGCTTCAAAGAGCTTTCCTGGAGCCGGGGCGAAAGCGCCTATCTCGTCGATCTCGGCAACGGGCTCGTGATGGGACATGTCGAGGAAGGGCTTGGCACCAAGAACTTGGTTGCCGACGCAGTTCGCGACAAGCTAGCTATCGCGAAGGCGATGGACGTGACTCACTATGGCACCGTCGCATACGATACGGTCGCCATGATTGTGAACGATCTCATTACGCTCGGCGTCATGCCGGTCTCTGTTGCCATGCATTTGGCGGCCGGTCGCTCCGACTGGTTCGAAGATGAGAAGCGGTATCAGGATCTCATCGCGGGCTGGAAGCTGGCATGTGATCATGCCGGTGCCGCCTGGGGAGGTGGCGAGACGCCGACGCTCAAAGGAATCGTCAATCCCGAAACCGTTGTGCTTTCGGGTTCAGCCGTTGGCTTCGTAAAGAAGGAGGACTTGTTCACGGGCGAAATCGAGCATGGTGATATCATTGTTCTCCTCCGTAGTTCCGGCATTCATGCGAATGGGCTTACGCTCGCACGCACGATTGCCGACCTTCTCCCGCAAGGCTACGCGACTCCCATCGGAGGAGGTCAGAGCTACGGCGAGGCATTGCTCACCTCGACAAACATCTACGTCCGTGAGGTGAAGCGCTTCCTCGACGCCGGGGTGAAGCCGCATTATGCGGTGAACATCACGGGCCACGGCTGGCGCAAGCTCATGCGTTCCCCTCATTCTTTCGCATATGTGATTGATGACTCGGGCTTGTTGCCACACCCGGTTTTCGACTGCATTCAGGAGCACGCCAACCTCGACGATCGGGAGATGCACGGCACCTACAACATGGGTGTTGGTTTTGCCCTCTACTTCTCTGGAGACGACAAGGAGAAGGTCAAAGAGATCTGCAAGCGGAGCCAGGGTGAAGCGCATGTGGCAGGCCGCATTGTCAACGCTGATGAGCGCAGTGTCGTGATTCGCGACAGGGACATCGAGTTCACCGCTGAAGAGCTCCAAGTCCGCTGACCTCTCCCAACTCCTACTTCAAACCCCCGATTTGCTCGGGGGTTTCGTAATTAATGGCCAGGGCAAGTATTATTCGTTTTTAGCCAGCTGTGATCCTTCAACAGAATTTGCTTAGCCGCTGACGGACCCTCCGAACCTTTTTTATAGCTTTGCAATTTTACATGCGGTTTTGCTTTTAGAAATGGATCAAGCGCGCGCCATGCGTACAGCACTTCTTTTGAGGAGGTAAATAATGACTGATCTCCGACAATAACATCCATTAAAAGACGCTCATAATCTCCGACGGGCGGTTCTTTTTCATGCTCGCTCCTGCAGTAATGCATGGAAGCAAGATCGAGCGCATTCTTAAATCCCGGTTTTGAGACATGCATTTCCAAATCAATAGCGGGCGTTGGCGCGATTTCAATATGTAAACGATTTGGCTGATGTTCCTTCCCGGAAATATCAAATGATTTCGGCATTCGTTTCTTGAATTGAATAGAGACACTGGTTTCCTTATGATCGAGCATTTTCCCGGTTCGAATATAAATCGGCACGCCTCTCCACCTCGCATTAGCTACCTCGCAAACTAATGCGGCATAGGTTTCGGTTCTGGAGTCAGACGGAATCCCCTTTTCTTTTTTATATCCTTGATATTGCGCCGCGACCATCCGGCTTCCTTTGAGGGGCCGCAACATGCTGAGGAGCCGCTCCTTGGAATAATGAAGAGCCGTTACTTTTTGTCCGGTCGGCTCCTCCATCATGATATATGCCAATAGTTGAAATAGGTGGCTTTGCACCATATCGCGCAATGCTCCCGCTCCATCATAATAGGAGAAGCGCTCTTCCAGCCCCACGGTTTCAAGCGCATTAATTTGAATATACTCAATATGTTTTCTATTCCAGATATTCTCAAAAATGGCATTTGCAAAACGAAATGAAAAAATATTTTGAAAGGCTTCTTTCCCGAGATAATGATCGATCCGATAAATCTGACGCTCCTTAAATACGCGGCGGAGTTCGTGGTCCAATTTCAAAGCAGTCTTATAATCTGAACCGAATGGCTTCTCGACAATGACGCGTGAAAGAATATGCTCGCGTGAACACATCGCTCTCCCCATTTTACATGTTTCGATTCGGCGAATAACGTCTGAAAAAATTCTTGGCGGAAGCGCGAGATAAAACATGCGCAAAATCCCATGCCCGATCTTTTTTTCATTCGCTTGAATCCGAGACTCAAGCTCGCGGAAGCCTGCATCCTCCGTGACATCTGCCTGAATATATTCCGCTTTTACGATCAATTTTTGAATCGCTTTTTCGTCCGCACCTTTGACAAGTTGTTTAATACTTCTTCGAATATGTTGTTGGAATTGCTTGTCTGAAAGCGATTCACGCGCGAGACCGTATATAAAAAATTTACGTGGAAGCAGATCTCGTCTTGCGAGCTCGTATAAAGATGGATAAATTTTATTCTGCGTCAGATCGCCGGTGGCCCCAAAAATGACAAAGGCTGATGCATGTTTTTTTACCTCCGTTTTATTCATGCGAGGACTTGCTTTTGATCTTTCTTCATAGATTCATCTTGTCATATTTTGAGCGAAAAGACCGATGCGCAACGAAGCATAGCTGTAGCTACGGTGAGGAGCGTTGAGGGATTTGTAGCCAAAAGAGGACGGGATGAAGTCGGAGAAAAGATCATAAACAGGTCCTCTTATTCCTCCTTGATACTGTGACCGCCGAATTGATTTCTGAGCGCCATGATTATTTTTCCTTGAAAACTCGGTTTTTTATGCGCCCGTTTTCGGGCTTGTAGCGCGGCCTTGATGACCGGAACATCGATATTCATTCGCTTCGCTTCATCGACCGTCCATGCTCCCTCTCCGGTTCCAATCGCTTTTCCGGAAACCTTGGTGAGCTCATTTCCATATTCTTTCATGCCGCTTTCCAACCAATTGCCGAGCCTGCTTTCAATCACGGTTCCGTGATTGTATACGCGAGCCACTTCGCGAAGATTCAGTTTAAAAGGCGATTTTCGAAGCACGTCAAACCCCTCGGCATACGCCTGCATCATTCCATACTCGATGCCATTATGTACCATTTTCACAAAATGTCCCGCGCCGCTTGACCCCATATATCCGTATCCATTCGCCACGGTGAGATCTTTAAAGATTTGTTCGTATTTTTGAAAGGACCCTCGAGAGCCCCCAATCATCATACTCGCGCCTTCAAGCGCCCCATTCGGTCCGCCGCTTACGCCGACATCCAGATAATTCACGCCATATCGCTTCAGCCGCTTTGAGCGCACCATGGAATCTTTATAAAATGAGTTGCCGCCATCGACAATGGTGTCTCCCCTCCCCAAATGCTTCACCAATTCCTTAATAACCTCAACGACATGCTTATGCGGCACCATGATCCATACAAGTCTCGGAGGTTCCAAAAGTTCGATCATTGCTTTGATTGATTCCGCTGAAATCGCGCCCTTTCTTTGAAGTTTTTGCGCGGCTGATCTATCTACATCATAGACTGTTATTTTATGCCTTTTTTTCAAGAGGCGCGTGACCATATTCGATCCCATCTTCCCCAATCCTATATATCCAAGTTGCATATAGTTGAATTGTAGCATGCGAGCGCCATAAGTTGACGTTTTAGCCGAAAATACCTACTATTGTCGCACAATCGAGCTATTCGGGGATCGTCTAATGGTAGGACACTTGGTTCTGGTCCAAGTAATCGAGGTTCGAGTCCTTGTCCCCGAGCCAACATAGAAAATCGGCATCTGCCGGTTTTTTATGTTGCTACGGGGAAGCGACTAAACAGTTTTAGTCGCGCGAGGACTCGAAGGGCGACGAGAAGATGTGCGGGGCACATCTGGTGCGCAGACGCCCAGGGCTGCGAGTCGGAGCGAGCAGGAGTCTTTGTCCCCGAGCCAAGGGGAATCCGTATCCATTTGGGTACGGATTTTTCATTTGCGAGATCAATTGGCGAAAGAGATCTATTTCACTTTTTTAAAAATATAGCCGCTCGCGGATTTTGTATATCCTATCCCGCGCTGAATTTTCTTTAAATAGGTTTTTGTCACCTTGATTTTTTTCTTAGGGATAAAATATTCCGCCAAGTTCTTGTCACTTAAAATATATTTTTTACCACGTCTATTATACACACCTATGAAT
>CBDULO010000017.1:0-10013 GCA_965368095.1 uncultured bacterium
CATGCTGACGCGTCCGGGGGTGAGTGATGCGCGAGTTTTTACGCATATTGAGGAACTCTTTGAGGCATTGGCGAAGCAAAAAGACTCCCCAAGCCCGGAGCGCGCGCAATTGTTTTATAGCTGGTTCGCTCTGCGGCTTCTCGGATTTTTCGGCAGCGCCGCTTCATTCTCAAATTGCATTATTTGCCGGGAGATATTTGATGAAGAGGTATTTCCCATTCCGGAAATGGGAGGCGCTATTTGCGGGCATTGCGCCGAAAAAGAGGACCGGTTTATGACGCGTATTTCACCAAATGCATGGAAATTGCTTAGGCTTATCCAGGGGGCTTCTTGCGAGGACATTGCTTCCGTGAGCGCGCCGAAACATCTCTTTAAAGAGGCGAATGGCCTGATTTCGACCATGATGGAATTCATTCCATCGGATGGCGAACTTCATGGATATCGGACGATATCCGGCGTACTCGCTTGATTCTTAGACGGGCTTTCTATAGGCTGATTTTATGATTATACGTATTTCAGAGCTCAAGGAGCATGTCGATCAGCTGATTGATATGGCGGGTTGGGTCTACAATTTTCGTTCAAGCGGCTCCATTGCTTTTTTGCAAATCCGCGACGGCTCCGGTTTTATGCAGGCGGTTGTTTCCAAAGATGAAGTGGATGAGGTGAGTTGGAATATTGTCAGCGAGATGACCATTGAAACTTCGGTGAAGCTAAGCGGGACAGTTTCAAAGCATCCAAAAAAAGAAGGGGTATTTGAATTGCAGGTCGGAAAAGTTGAATTGATTTCGAAAGCGGAGGAGTATCCGATCGGAAAAAAAGAGCATGGGCCGGATTTTTTGCTGGATCATCGTCATCTTTGGCTGAGAGCGCCGAAACAATGGGCGGTTCAGCGGGTGAGAAATGAAATTATTTACGCGACATTTGCATGGATGCGGAAGAACGGTTTTATCAAAATTGATTCGCCAATTCTCACGCCGAATGCCTGCGAAGGAACGACCGAGCTTTTTGAAATAGATTATTTTGGCGAACGCACGGGCTTCCTTTCGCAGTCAGGGCAATTGTATTTGGAAGCGGCGATTGCTTCCGTTGGGAGATGCTTTGATTTCGGTCCGGTTTTTCGCGCGGAAAAATCCAAAACCCGCCGGCATCTTATTGAGTTTTGGATGATGGACGCGGAGGCGGCTTTTGCCGATCACGAAATGAATATCGGTTTTCAGGAAGATTTAATCGTGGCTATCGTGAAACATGTGTTAGAGCATTGCCGGAAAGAATTGGAATTGCTTGAGCGCGATCAAGAGCCGCTCAAAAAAGTGGAGGCACCGTTTATTCGTATGACGCATGCCGAAGCGATTCAAAAATTGCGCGAGAACGGTTCTGATATCGGGGATATGAGTGATCTTGGTGCGGATGATGAAACCATGCTCACAAAATTATATGAAAAACCCATTTTCATTGAGAAATATCCAGCGGCCGTGAAAGCGTTTTATATGAAGCGTGATCCGGAACATGCGGAGCTTGTCTTAAACAATGATCTTTTGGCACCGGAGGGATATGGGGAAATCATTGGCGGCTCAGAACGCGAGGATGATTTGGAAACACTGAAAACACGCATTAAAGAGCATGGCCTGCCAGAAAAAGATTTTTCTTGGTATCTGGATTTAAGAAAGTATGGCTCCGTGCCGCATTCCGGATTTGGATTTGGCTTGGAGCGCATTGTGGCTTGGATATGCGGACTGCATCATGTGCGCGAAACCATTCCATTTCCACGGCTATTAAATCGTCTTGAACCATAATCGAAATACCACCTCCTATGAAAAATTCAAAAAACGTGAAAACAATTCTCGGTTTTGCGATCTTGGTCATTTTGATCCTCGCGGTTGTGTATATTTTTGACAGATCAAGCGGGCGAGAGGATGGAATTTCGGATAATGCGGCACGGACCGAGGAGACGGGTGACAGCCGCGCCGCGGAACAGCAAGGGGAAAGAATCATTATTGGTTCTCCAACTCCGCTCGAAGCAGCCGATACCGCGTATTTATACGATGAGAAAACGGGAGCATTGCAAAAAGTTGATCAGCCCGCCGGCTGGCGCGTAGAGGATATTCGCAAGAGCGAAGAGGCGGTATTTGAAAAAGTGTTCAATGATCCCGAAGCGACAAGATTTCTTCTCGGCGGGGTTTGGGACATTGTTTTGAGAGACGAGCAGGCGGTCGCGTATCAAAATCCTTCGTTTATCGGGCTGATTGATGAAGGAACCGCCGCGATCATTGCGGAGAAGGATGCGCGTCATATTTTATTCGTACGCGCGGGCGGAGCCATTACTGAAATGTATGAGCTTCCGGCGCTATATAAAATTCACGGCGTTTTTGGGAATGCGGTATGGCTTTCAACGGCATTGCAAGGCGAAGGGCTTGAATCGGATCCTCAAGGTCCGGCGCATATCGTGCGCGTTGATATTGATGGCGCTGAATCGCTCCTTAAGGAAGATCTTGTCATTGAGCGGCTTGTCGCTCACGGGACAGAATCATTCGCATATCAGTTTTCTAACGGATCTTATAAAGCCCGTCGCGGCAACTATCTTTGGGAGGGGAATGGCACGCCATTGTTTTGGCTGAATGAAAATGATCTGCTTATTAATCAAGGGAAGACATTAAAGCGCGTGAATCTCGCAGAATCCAGTCAAGACACTATTGGAGATATTGAAGGCCGCGCAACGGTTGCGGACCGCATTGAGTTTATTACCGAATGATTCATTGGGCATGTTATAATGCTCGCATATGGATTCTGTAAAAAAATATAAGGAGCTCCCAACGGCCTGGGTAAATATTTGGGTCGGCATTGGTGTTGGTGCAATTGTATTTTTTGTCATCGCTTTACTTATCTTGGGTGTGCTCATGAACGCAGAAATGATACGCATGGAAGAATGCGAGGCGGGTATCCGCGAAGATTGCAATGTCAGTTTGATTTGGGCATTAAAAGGATATAGCGGCCTTGAAGAGGTTACTCAAGAAGATCAGGAGAGTTTGAAAAAGGAAGCGGAAGAAAAGCTTGCGCTGGAATACGAGAGAGGAGTTCGGTATTATCAAGCAAGTGTTCGCGCGCCTAAGGTTGCCGGGGTGGAGATGCGCGGGACGGATTATGATGAGAACTGGTTTTCCGCCGAGGCCGGCACCGAGATCGAGGTGATTATTCGACCCGAAGGCGTGTACGAAAGGGCGGCGCTGTATGTGCATCCAAAAGTTTCACCGACGCCGGGGGTGGGGTTTTATGAAGGTGAAATGACTGAACGAGAAGATGGAACATTTTTTGGAATTTACCGAGTACCGATAGGACTTGAGGCGGATTTGGAGGCGAGAGTGATTAATAGTTCCGCGGATTACGGTTCCGCGTTCATTCAGTTACGAAGCAAGTAAAAATAAATGACCCTCGATCAGCAGTTGCTTCACGAGGGTCAGATGTAGCTGTGGTCTTGAGTCCTTGCGCCCGTCCGCCTGGGTGCGTGCCGCTATGCCCAACGACCTTGTTGTTGGCGCCGCTACCGAGCCCTTCAACAGTGTGGAATCTAGCACAAATAGCGTTCTTGTCAATCGTCGACTTTTCAAGCATTATAAACCCATTATGAAGCGCATGTATACGACTGAAACGGTCGAAAAAGCTGGCGAAACGGTTTTATTGAAGGGGTGGGTCCACACTCGCCGCGATATGGGGAAACTTGCCTTTATTGATCTCCGTGATCGTAAAGGGCTTATCCAAGTCGTATTGGTTCCGGATGAGCTTTCCGAGGAAGGCGTATCAGCGATGAAGGAATTACGTCCGGAATTTTGTATTGAGATTGAAGGGATTGTTCAAAAGAGAGGGGCAAAACAAGTGAACAAAAATATTCCGACGGGATCAGTTGAAATTTTGGCAAAGCGCCTTGTTGTTTTAAATGAGTCAAAGACACCGCCATTTGAGCTTGAAGATACAAGCGGGGTGAATGAGGAGCTTCGCATGAAGTATCGGTATCTTGATATTCGATCACCGCGCATGAGGGCGAATTTGGAATTGCGCGATCAGGTCACGCGCTTTTTCCGGGAGTTTTTGCATAAGGAGGGATTTTTGGAAGTGGAGACGCCGCTTCTCACAAAAGGAACGCCCGAGGGCGCAAGAGAGTTCATTGTTCCGTCGCGGCTTCATCCGAGTGAGTTTTATGTTCTTCCGCAAAGTCCGCAGCAATTCAAACAATTGCTCATGGTTGCGGGCGTGGAGAGATATTTTCAACTGGCGCGCTGCATGCGTGATGAGGATCAGCGAGGCGATCGACAGCCGGAATTTACCCAGCTCGATTATGAAATGTCCTTTGTTGAGCGCGAAGATATATTGGATTTAACCGAACGTATGTTTATTGAGCTTGTGAAGACGGTTGCACCGGAGAAAAAAATACAAACAACGCCATTTCCGCGGCTCACCTATGCGGAAGCGATGGAAAAATACGGCTCGGATAAACCGGATCTGCGCGAAGATAAAGATAATCCAAATGAATTGGCATTTTGCTGGATTGTTGATTTTCCCATGTTTGAAAAACTTGAGGACGAATCAATACAGGCCATGCATCATCCGTTTTGCGCGATTCATCCGGAAGATGAAGCGAAGCTGGAAGATTCGCCAATGTCGGTTCGTGCAAATGCGTATGACCTTGTTTTAAATGGCTTCGAGCTTTCAAGCGGAAGTATTCGCATCCATAAAAGAGAGACGCAAAAACGGATTTTTAATGTACTCGGCATCAGTGAAGAAGAACAGGAGGAGAAGTTCGGCCATATGCTTGAAGCGTTTGAATTTGGCGCGCCTCCGCATGGTGGGTTTGCTCCCGGACTTGATCGCGTCGTCATGCTCTTGGCTGGAGAAGCGAATATTCGCGAAGTGATTGCTTTTCCGAAAACCGGAGACGCGAAAGATCTTCTCATGGGCGCGCCGTCGACATTGCCGGAGGAGCGTTTGCGTGACGCAAATATTCAGGTTGTTAAGCCTAAAAAATAATTCAATGTTATATTCCGTTCATATCGAGCAATTTGAAGGGCCATTAGACCTTCTTTTGAAGCTTGTTGAAACGGAAAAGCTTGATATTACGGAAGTTTCACTCATGAAGGTGACTGAGCCGTTTATTGCGCATGTGCGGGAAAAGCAGGGGCAGATCCCCCCGGAGGAGCTCGCTGATTTCCTCACTGTCGCCGCGAAACTGGTCTATATAAAATCGAAAGCGCTTCTCCCAACCTTATTCGATGAAGAGTTGGAAGAGGGGATCGATCTGGAAACTCAGCTTCGTTTGTATAAGAAATTTATGGACGCGTC
This sequence comes from uncultured bacterium, assembly GCA_965368095.1. Taxonomy (GTDB): domain Bacteria; phylum Patescibacteriota; class Patescibacteriia; order 2-12-FULL-60-25; family 2-12-FULL-60-25; genus 21-14-all-47-17. Next base: position 5,329 of record CBDULO010000017.1, read on the forward strand.
TGAGAAAATTTCTCATATGTATGAAGATAAGACATATATGTTCAGCAAAAAGAAGCGCATGAAATGGGATGAGGGTCCTACGTTTTCGCCACCGGAATCCATTGGAGTGAGCGAGCTGGAACAGATACTTAAAGTGATTTTGAAACGGCTTCAACCGCTTATCGATTTACCAAAGAAAGCATTGCAGCGAGCTGTGACCATCGATGAAAAGATCGAGCACCTGAAACACAAGATTTCCACGCGCATGAAGGTTTCTTTCCACGGATTTCTCGCGAATGCAGGCTCTAAACAAGAGGCGGTTGTTTCCTTTCTCGCTTTATTGGAGCTGATAAAACAACGTATTGTTCGTTATGAACAGAAAGAATTGTTTAATGATATTATTATCCATTCAAACTCATGAATCACCTTGACGCCCATATTGAAGCTATCCTTTTCGCGACGGCGGAACCGACAACCAAGCGAAAGCTTGCTCGCTTGCTCGGAGTAGCGAATGAAAAAGTAGCCGAAGCCGTTCAACGCTTGGGAGAGCGGCTGAATACCGAAGATTCCGGCCTGCGTTTGATTGTCAGCGGAGAAAAAATCGAACTTGTCACATCATCGGAGGTGAGCGAGTCCGTGAAAAAAGCATTGAAGCAGGATGTGCAGGGAGAACTCACCAAGCCGAGCCTGGAGGCGCTTACGATACTGGCATATCGCGGTCCGATGACGCGGCCGGAATTGGAACAGATTCGCGGAGTTCAGTCTTCCATGATTCTGCGCAACCTTATGATGCGCGGATTGGTGGAGATGAAAGAAGAAACGAGACTTGGCCAGCCGCTCTATGCCGTGACGGTAGAATTCCTGAAGCATCTTGGCATCACGAGTCAAAAAGATTTGCCTGATTTTGAGAATCTCAGCAAGCACGCAGCCATTGAAGATGTTCTCGCTGATTTAGAAGCGCCAAAAAACCAAGAGGCTTCAAAAGAGTAGTCGTATGTTTGCAGAAACCTTGATTGCGCTCTTTAGCATTTTGTCCTTACAGGCGATTTCAGCTCCGGTTGAGCCTTCCACTCAGCTACGGAGTTTGCCGGTGGCGAAATATGTCGCGCCTGTATACGCGGCGCCCGTAAAAAAGAATCATACAAGCTTTGGCGTGGATGTGACGGCAGATTCCGCAGTGGTCATGGACGTCAAAAGCGGGCATATTTTATTCGAAAAAAATCCCGATGAAGCGCGGCCGGTGGCGAGCTTAACCAAGCTTGTTACGGCGATGACTTTGCTTGACTTAAGTCCTGATTTGGATGCTTTTTTGGATATGAGCCCGGTTGATAAAGGCCGTATCGGAACCACCTATGTCGAACTCGACGATCGGTTTACGACGCGTGAATTGATAGAACTCATGCTTGTTGGTTCGTCGAATGAAGCGGCGCATGCATTGGCGAGAACGCATGGCGGCGATGAGTTTATCGAGAAAATGAATCAAAAAGCAAAAAGCATTGGTTTAAAAACCGCTGAATTTCATGATGCGTCCGGCTTGAATCCTCACAATAAAGCTAGTGCGAAAGATATTGCATTAGCGATGAGGGCAGTGCTTCGTTATCCCGTGATTCAAGAAATTACAAAATTTTCCCGCATAGAAGTGGTCGGGAAGAGAAGCGGGAGAAGTTATTCATTAAATAGCACAAACCTTCTTCTGAGATCTCAATTAAATCAAGAGCCGTATACCATTATCGCGGGGAAAACCGGCTCGCTTCCGGAGGCGGGGTTTTGCTTCGCGCAGACAACGGCTGACAAGGATGGGCATGAGGTGATTGCGGTTGTTTTGAATTCGGATACGCATTTTGCAAGATTCCAAGACGTGAAAGCACTCACATATTGGTCATTTGAAAATTTTCTTTGGCCGGTACGTACCGATAAGAGCGAATAAGTGTGAAAATCATTGGAGTCGATTTGAGGGGATTGTACGCGCTTCAAGGAGATGGGGCAGGGGTTGCTCATTTTTCAAAAGAATTGTGGGACGCGCTGAATATCTATGCGGATAAAAAAGAATTCAGCCTGCTTCCCTTATGGCGAAGAGAGGATTTTTATCAAAAATCTTCATGCGTCCTTTTTCCCACGGGAGCCGTCCCGCTTTGGTTCAAAGGTATCTCATTTCCTATTGTTCACGACGTATTTATCTTCGATCATCCGGACTGGTTTCCACAATCACGGATGAAGCGCTTATTTACCACAAAGGTATTTTTACGAGGGTTGCGGCATTCACGACATATTTTTTCCGTGAGCGAAGATACGAAAAATGAGATTGTTCGGATTAGCGGTATCGCGGAAAAAAAAGTAACGACAGTATATCAAGGTGCCGAAATCCCAGCGGAAATTATTCGAACACCTGTACGGGAACGTGAGGATTTTTTTCTTGTTTTGGGAACGGTGGAACCAAGAAAGAATCTCCCTTTTCTTTTTGAGCTGATTGAGGCGGGAAAAATGCCAAAAAAATTTAAGATGGTGATTGCGGGGAAAAGAGGCTGGGGGACTATTGTCATTCTCGAGCATGAGCAGATTCAATATGTAGGTGAGGTAAGTCATGAGGCGAAGTGGAATCTGCTTCGTAGGGCGAAGGCGCTTCTCCTTCCGTCCCTCGCGGACGGCTTTGGGAGAACGGCGCTTGAGGCGATGAGCGTGGGAACACCGGTTATTGCTAGCGATATCACCGCGTTAAGAGAGGTTATTGGAGATGGCGGCGTACTTCTTCCGATGAATGTGCAGGAAGCATGGGCCGAGACACTGGCAAAAATCTCCGAAAATCAAAGCTTTAGGCGCGATTTAGCGGAAAAAGGAGCTGAGCAGGCAAAGAAATTTTCGTGGGAACGCACCACTGCCGCTATTCTTGCCACGATGCATGCTTCATGCTAGCATTCGACCAACTTAAGACCGTGGCGGGGTAGCTCAGTTGGTTAGAGCGTGGGACTCATAAGCCCGAGGTCGTGGGTTCGATCCCCACCCCCGCTACCAAGTTTAGACCCTGGCGAAAGCCGGGGTTTAAACTTGGTGCGTTGTGCATAGGATTGAACGGGTGGCGAGAAATTCCATGGGGTGGAATTGGTGCGCAGCCACCCCGGTGCCCGAGTCGGAGCGAGAGACGATCCCCACCCCCACTACCAAACAAAAACTCACCAAAAAGTGAGTTTTTGTATTAAATAGCTTTTGCCTAGAAGATGACACTCAGGAGGCCTGCCAAAAAAACAACCTGCATACTGAAGCCGGCAGCGAAAGACATATCGTGTTTATGACTGATCATATTATGAAAAAAGAAGTGCAAGCGATGAAGTTTTTCAAGCCATCTGAATTTAAATACTTCATATACGCCGACAACGAGATCCGGAAGGACGCCGCCGATCATTCCAAGGGAAAGAGCGAGCTTTGCTCCGGTTGAAACGGTATTCAGCATAAAAATGACAAAAAATATTGCGAGCACTCCGTCGATAATAGAGTAGGCGATTGAACGCTTTACTTTTCGGCCGGAAATATATAGCTTATAAAGATTTGTATCACCATGCGGGATAATATCGCTTATAAAATGAGAGGCGATCCCAAGCGTAAAAGCGATATACGGATGTTCCGGCATCTGCTGTGCGATTAATGCACCTAATGCCGCATGGGTCGTGATAAACATAGTTTAGGAACTATACAGGAATCACCTATTTAACAACAGTGAAGAGAGATAACGAAAAACCCGCCCTTTGGTGAGTTTTTTTATGGTTGCGGGGCGGCAATTGAACTGCTCGCTCGCTTCGCTTACGGGCAAACCTCCCGGTTTCCCGTACACCCTTCCAGTTCGAATCCGTCAGCATCACTCAAACCAACACAAAAACCCTGACATAAGCCAGGGTCTTGTGTTGGTTGCGGGGGCCGGATTCGAACCGGCGACCTCAAGGTTATGGGCCTTGCGAGCTGCCGCTGCTCTACCCCGCTACGATTACTGCTGCTAAAAGTACTGTTTTTTTCGTGTTTTGTCAATAAACCTAGACTCCGTACAGATGGTGCCGCGAGAGAGACTTGAACTCTCATGAGATTGCTCTCGCAGGATTTTGAGTCCTGTGCGTCTACCAGTTCCGCCATCGCGGCATCATCTGTACGCGGCCAGCGCTTCGTGAGAATACAAATAGAACGTCCTTTCCGTCAAGCGGTGGAATACCTTTCTTGAAGAGCATGATATACTGTCTTTCGAATGGAGGGGTTCATTGAAATAAGTGTCATCCTGGGAATCGCGACCGCCGTGTCGTGGTTGATGCATATATTGCGTCAGCCGCTTATCCTCGGACATATTTTAACCGGAATTATCGCCGGCCCGATTTTTTTAAATCTTATTAAGTCACAGGACTTACTCGAGCTTTTTTCGAAGATTGGTATTACCGCACTTCTTTTTATTGTCGGATTAAGCTTAAGTCCGAAAGTCGCGAAAGAGGTCGGGAAAATTTCTCTGATTGCCGGTGTTTCACAAGTTATTTTTACTTCCGGGGTCGGCTTTCTTATTGCGTTTGCTTTTGGTTTTGATGTTGTGTCATCGCTCTTTATCGCGATCGCTCTTACGTTTAGCAGCACCATCATCATCATGAAGCTTCTGAGCGATAAGAAAGACTTGTCGCGGCTCTATGGAAAAATAGCCGTTGGAATTCTTCTCGTTCAGGATGTGATTGCTACCATCATTC
>CBDULO010000018.1:0-9910 GCA_965368095.1 uncultured bacterium
ATTCTGAAGAATGGAGCGCCGTTTAAACGTGGCGTTTGCACCAAGGTGACGACCATGACGCCGAAGAAGCCGAACTCGGCTATTCGTAAGATTGCGCGTGTGCGTCTTTCAAATGGACTTGAGGTCAGCGCATATATTCCCGGTGAAGGCCATAATCTTCAGGAACACTCTATTGTGATGATTCGCGGAGGACGCGTGAAAGATCTTCCTGGTGTGCGTTATCACATCGTTCGCGGTGTATATGATACGCAAGGCGTTGAAGGCCGAAAGCGCAGCCGTTCTATGTACGGTACGCGTAAACCTAAAAAAGGCGAATAATATATGAGAGGAAAGAAAGCCCCGCGTCGTAAGATTGCGAATGATCCGAAATACAATTCCGCCCTTGTTGGGAAGTTTGTGAATTATGTCATGCTCGATGGCAAGAAGCGCACAGCAGAACGTGTTGTGTATGATGCTTTTGCATTGATTGAAGAAAAAACAAAGAAGCCCGCGATTGAAGTTTTTGATGAAGCGATTAAGAATGTCTCGCCGATGCTTGAGGTGAAATCAAAGCGTGTTGGCGGAGCGAACTATCAGGTACCGCTTCAGGTTCGTGCGGAACGACGTATTCAGCTCGCATTTCGCTGGATTCTTGCCGCGGCTCGCGCAAAGAAAGGAAAGCCTATTGCCGAACATCTTGCAGAAGAACTGATGCTCGCCGCGCAGAATGAAGGGGATGCCATGAAGAAACGATCGGATGTTCAACGCATGGCGGAGGCGAATCGCGCCTTTGCTCACTTCGCAAGATAAGAAAAACATGGAGACGGAATGTCTTCGTGTTTTGCGCTTTTATCAATAATTTCAAATCAATAAACCCAGAACTTAACACCTAATCATATGGCCAGAGAGTATACACTCGAGAAAACAAGAAACTTCGGAATTATCGCGCATATTGATGCGGGAAAGACCACGGTATCCGAACGTGTTCTGTATTATACGGGGCGCAAACATAAGATTGGCGAGGTGCATGAAGGTGAGGCGACCATGGACTGGATGGAGCAGGAGCGTGAACGCGGGATTACCATTACTGCCGCCGCCACAACGTGTTTCTGGGACAATCACCGCTTGAACTTGATTGATACGCCTGGGCATATTGATTTTACTATTGAGGTACAGCGCTCACTTCGCGTGCTCGATGGAGCAGTGACCGTCTTTGATGGCGTGGCCGGTGTTGAGCCTCAATCTGAAACGGTATGGCGACAGGCTGATAAGCATGCCGTTCCGCGTATTTGTTTTGTGAATAAGCTCGATCGCATGGGAGCGGATTTTTATAAGGATCTCGACTCCATTCATGAACGTCTTACGAAAGACGCGTATCCAATTCAGTTGCCTATCGGTACGGAGGCTGATTTTAAAGGGATTGTCGATCTCGTGAAAATGAAGGCATATATGTATGTCGATGAAATGGGAACTAAATTCGACACCGTTGATATCCCGGAAGATATGGTGGAGAAGGCGAAGGAATATCGAGCGAAGCTCATGGAAGCTGTCGCCGAAACCGACGAAGCATTGATGGAGAAATATTTGGGGGGAGAGCCGCTAACCGAGGAAGAGCTTGTAAAAGGCATTCGTGAAGCCACGATCAAGAATATGATTTTTCCGGTCATGTGTGGATCAGCCTTGAAGAATAAGGGGGTTCAGATGTTGCTTGATGCCATTGTGTCGTATCTTCCTTCACCGGTAGATATTCCGCCAACCAAAGGACATGAAGTGAATGATGAAGATGCGGTGATTGAGGTGCATGCCGACGACTCGGAGCCATTCGCGGGCCTAGCCTTTAAAGTCATGACGGATCCATTCGTTGGAAAACTCGTGTTCTTCCGTGTGTATTCCGGCGTGCTTAGTTCCGGTTCATATATTTTGAATACTCGAACGGGAAATCGAGAGCGTCTTGGGCGTATTCTTCGAATGCACTCAAATGAACGTGAGGAGGTGAGCGAGGTGCATGCTGGAGATATTGCCGCCGCGGTTGGATTGAAAGATACATTTACCGGCGACACGCTTACGGCTGAGGACCGACCGCTCGTGCTCGAATCCATTGTGATTCCAGAGCCGGTTATCTCCGTTGCTATCGAGCCAAAGACAAAAGCTGACCAGGAAAAAATGGGTGTCGCGCTTCAGAAGCTTGCGGAAGAAGACCCTTCTTTCCGCGTAAAATCAGATGAAGAAACGCTTCAGACAATTATTAGCGGTATGGGAGAGCTTCATCTTGAGGTGCTCGTTGACCGCATGAAGCGAGAGTTCAAAGTTGAAGCGAATGTCGGTAAGCCACAGGTTGCCTATCGTGAAGCGATTAAGACTCCGGTAACCGATGTAGAAGCGAAATATGTTCGCCAGTCCGGTGGCCGCGGTCAGTATGGCCATGTTGTCATCAATATGGAGCCGCTTGAGTCAGGGAAGGGGTATGAATTTGTTGACTCTATTAAAGGCGGTGTCATCCCGCGTGAATATATCCAGCCATGTAATAAAGGCTTCCAAGAAGCGATGACGCGCGGCGTGCTCGCCGGCTACCCATTAATGGATATTAAGGTTGAATTGATTGATGGAAGCTATCACGAAGTTGATTCTTCTGAAGCGGCCTTTAAAATCGCCGCGTCCATGGCGTTTAAGGAGGCGGTGAAGAAAGCAAATCCATATATCCTTGAACCGGTGATGAAGGTGGAGGTTGTGATGCCGGAAGAATATATGGGGGATGTGATCGGGGACTTGAATGCGCGCCGTGGACAGATCCAAGACATGGAAGAGCGCATGGGCGCTCGCGTGGTGAATGCCATGGTGCCGCTTTCATCCATGTTCGGATATGCGACCGATCTTCGATCGAATACGCAGGGCCGCGCAAGTTACTCCATGGAGTTTGATCACTATGGCGAAGTGCCGGCGAATGTGGCCGAAGAAATCAAAGAAGGAAAAAATAAATAAAGAAAACGCCCTTCGGGGCGTTTTTTATTTTGACAGAGGAAATCCAACGTGATGAGATGCGTTCACTATGTCATGGCAACGCATTCTTGAATCAGCAAGAAAAAATGGATTTCCCGTCATCGTGACGGATATCGCTGGACGCGAGCCGATGGTGATTATGCCATTCGATGCGTTTGAAGAACTGAATGAAGCGCATCAGGTTTCTTTGGAGACTTGGGAAGATGAAGCGGAGGACTACGAATATTCTTCTTTGGACGATGAGCAGCCTGAAGCCGGCTTTACGACCTCTGCAGAGCAGACAAAAGTCACTCCAATGAAGGAAGAGCCGCCTTCAAAATCTGTCGAATCACCATCTCTCGAAGAGATCCCAGGATCCTCTCAAGAGGTATCACATCTTTCCATGGAGGATCGGTTTTACTTAGAGCCTGTCGACGACCAGTCATAAAGATCAAAAAATGCCTAAAAATAGGCATTTTTTTCTTTCTTGCAATATAAATGTCATGCTCTTGCACGGATTAGCTGATTCTGTTATTATCTGTGCACTCGCAAGTAAAGCGAACTATTATTTATGACGTGTCTATAGGGCTAAAAGCCACCTGACACGCTCAACTAATCTATTACCCAACTCTTAACGCAATATGGCGGACAAGTTTGAACGCAATAAACCGCATGTCAACATTGGTACAATTGGCCACGTTGACCACGGTAAAACAACAACCACTGCCGCGATTCTTGCCGTTCTCGGTAAGAAGGGCATGGCAGCACAGAGCAAGGGCGTCGGTGAGCTCGATAAAGCTCCTGAGTCAAAAGCTCGTGGTATTACGATCGCGACAGCGCATACCGAATATGAGTCAGACAAGCGTCACTACGCTCATGTCGACTGTCCGGGACACGCTGACTATATTAAGAATATGATCACCGGTGCCGCTCAAATGGACGGCGCAATTTTGGTGGTATCCGCGACTGACGGTCCTATGCCGCAGACACGTGAACATATCTTGCTTGCTCGTCAGGTGGGTGTGCCAGCTATGGTGGTATTTTTGAACAAAGTCGACATGGTGGACGATGCCGAACTCGTTGACCTTGTTGAACAGGAAGTTCGAGATCTTTTGAACAAATACGAATTTGACGGGGACAATACGCCTGTTATTCGTGGAAGTGCGTTGAAAGCGCTTGAAAGTCCAGACAATGCAGAAGCAGCAAAGCCTATTGAGGATTTGATTGCCGCATGTGATGAATGGATTCCAGAGCCGGTACGTGAAACCGACAAACCGCTTCTTATGCCTATTGAGGACGTGTTCTCAATCGAAGGGCGTGGAACCGTTGTTACAGGACGTATCGAACGCGGGACCATTAAGATCAATGAAGAGGTAGATATGGTTGGTCTTGGTGAAACACGAAAAGTTGTTGTTACCGGTATTGAAATGTTTAACAAGCAGCTTGATGAAGGTATGGCCGGGGACAATGCCGGACTTCTCCTTCGCGGAATCAAGAAAGAAGAAGTTGAACGTGGAATGGTGCTCGCAAAGCCGGGAAGCATTACCCCTCATACCAAATTTGAGGCGGAAGTATACGCGCTGACAAAGGAAGAAGGCGGACGCCACAAGCCTTTTGTCACCGGATATAAGCCACAGTTCTATATCCGAACAACGGATGTTACGGGTGATGTAAAACTTCCGGATGATGTTGCTATGGTTCAGCCAGGCGACACCGTTAATATGTCGGTCACGCTTATCACGCCTGTCGCTATTGAAGATAAGATGCGCTTCGCTATTCGCGAAGGTGGACGCACGGTCGGTGCTGGTGTTGTAACAAAAATTGTTGAGTAATATTTTGCAGGAGGGGCGTCACCCCTCCTGCTAAGGTTTTCTCCAGATGGAGCAGGCTTTAGCAGGAGGGAGTGACTCCTTCCATTAACCAGATTCATGTCAGAAGCAAAAGCAAAAACAGCTACACAGGCTGAAGCGGGCAGTGCCCATCGTGTTCGAATCAAGATTCGTGCGTATGATCATAAAATTATTGATCAAGCTACGCGCACAATTATTGAAACGGCCGAACGCACTGGCGCGAAGGTTATCGGTCCCGTTCCGCTTCCTACTGAAAAGAAGAAGTGGACAGTCAACCGATCAACCTTTGTTCATAAGAATGCTCGAGAGCAGTTCGAAATGCGTATTCATAAGCGCATTGTCGATATTCTCGATCCAGGCGCAAAGACCATTGACGCGCTGACCTCTTTGAACTTGCCAGCAGGTGTAGATGTAGAAATAAAAATGTAGAAGCGACGAGAGTTGCTGATACATATTTACAATTGAACGTGTTTCTCTAGGAGAAAGCTCCCCGTGAGGGGATAACCTCCCAGTTAGCCAAGACTTTCGGTCGAGGCATTCCGTACTCATTACGGAAGCGAATCACGAATCGGCTTTCACTACTTGGTAAACCAGGGGAGTGAAGACGAGCTCGTGGGTTCGTCTTTGATCTTCTGGTTTTTCTGTTGGCGGGATTTACCGCCACAAGCGACCAATCCGAATATGAAATTCATCTTAGGTAAAAAACTCGAGATGTCGCAGATTTATAGCGACGATGGAACCGTCATTCCCGTGACCTTGGTTCAGGCTGGTCCCTGCGTGGTGACCGACGTGAAGACAACGGACAAAGATGGGTATGATGCAATCCAAATTGGATTCGAATCAACGAAGCGATTGAATATGCCTGAAGCAGGTCATCTGCGTGGGCTAGAGCCGCTTCGTCATTTGAAAGAATTCCGTATGGACGCTCCGGTTGAAGCAAAGCGTGGGGATGCGGTGGAAGCATCAACCTTTGCTCCGGGGGACATCGTTCATGTAAGCGGAACGTCAAAAGGAAAAGGATTCCAGGGTGTGGTAAAACGCCATGGATTTAAGGGGTCACCGGCAACGCATGGTCATAAAGATCAGGAGCGTATGCCAGGAAGTATCGGTCCGGGTGGGATTCAACGCGTGCTCAAAGGCCGCCGTATGGCCGGCCGCATGGGCGACGAGCGTGTGACCGTAAAGAATTTAAAAGTTGTTGAGGTTCGCGATGGAGGCATTCTTGCGATTAAGGGCGCTGTTCCGGGAGCTCGTAACTCACTTCTCGAAATTGTTGGAGCATAATATGGCAAAAGTATCTATCTACAATATGGAAGGCAAATCTGTCCGCGAGCAAGAGCTCGTGGCGGATCGCTATGAGGTAAAAGTAAATCCGACACTTGTTCACGAAGTGATGGTTTCTGCTCAGGCAAATGCACGAAAAGCCGTTGCGCATACAAAAACGCGCGGTGAAGTTCGCGGTGGTGGAAAGAAGCCGTGGAAACAGAAAGGAACTGGACGCGCACGTCATGGTTCCAACCGTTCACCTATCTGGGTTGGCGGTGGTATTACCTTCGGCCCAAGAAGTGATCGCAACTTCTCGATGAAGGTAAATAAGAAGTTGAAACGCAAGGCGCTCTTCATGGTGCTATCTGACAAGGTTGCTTCAAATCAGATGATGCTCGTGGAAGCGATTAAAGCGGAAACGCCTAAGACCAAGATCATGGCGGAGCTTTTGAAGAAGCTTCCTATTGAGCGAAGCGTGCTCTTTGTTGCGGCGGGGCCAAATCCGGAGCTCATGCGCATGGTGCGAAACTTGCCTCAGGTAAAGCTCGTCACGTTCAACTCCGTTGGTATTTTGGATCTTCTTCGTTACCGCACAGTGATTTTCGAAGAAGAAGCATTTACCGCTTTCGATAAAATGTACGCATAATATGGCTATTCTAGACAGATTCCGAAAAAACAAGTCTGACGACGCTTCAAGCGAGGAAAAAAAGCAGACAAAAAAACCGGCGGCAAAGACGGTTGCTTCAGATAAGCCAAAGGCAAAAACAAAAAAGACTGCGGCGCCGGCAAAAAAGGCTGCAAAGAAGGAAACGAAAAAAGAAGTGAAGAAAGAGACGAAGACGGAAGAGGGGAAAGAGAAGGAAACTGTCGTCGGAAAAATTTCTTCCGGAGAAGGTCTCGCGCAGCGTTTGCTCGTGAAACCTCATGTCAGTGAAAAAGCAGCGCGTCTCGCTGATCAGGGAGTGTATGTATTTGATGTGAGTCTCGACGCAGAAAAAGTTGCCGTTCGAAAAGCGGTGGAAGCCATGTACAAAGTGAAGGTTGAAAAAGTGCGCATGATTCGCGGGATTGGAAAGCCGATCAAACGCGGTCGACGCATGAGTTCAAGAAAAGATTGGAAGAAAGCTTTAGTACAAGTAAAAAAAGGTCAAACGCTTGATCTTTATGAAGGAGTCTAAACCATATGCCGATTAAGAAATACAAGCCAACCACCCCAGGAAGACGCATTTCATCCGTGCAGGATTTTTCCGATGTCACAAAATCGAAGCCTGAAAAGTCTTTGATTAAGCCACGGAAGAAAAAAGGCGGACGAAGCAAAGGAACGATTACCGTGCGTCATCAGGGCGGCGGAGCAAAGCGCTATATTCGTGAAATTGACTTTACGCGCAATCGCTATGATATTCCCGCTGTCATCAAGTCAGTTGAATATGATCCAAATCGCGGAGCAAGAATCGGATTGATCGCGTATAAAGATGGGGTGAAGTCATATATTCTTTTGCCGGATGGATTGAAGGTCGGTGATGAAATTGTTTCTTCACAGAAGGAGGCGGAAATTACCGCTGGAAACCGATTGCCATTATCTAAGATTCCCGTCGGTACTTCGGTGCATGCGGTTGAACTTGTTCCCGGAAAGGGGGCGCAAATTGCTCGCGGCGCAGGAACGTCTATTGAGTTCATGGCGCTTGAAGATGCTTGGGCAACGTTGAAACTTCCTTCAGGGGAGACGCGTCGTGTTCCAAAATCTTGCATGGCGACGATCGGGAGCGTGTCGAATCCGGACTGGCGCTTGATTCGCTGGGGGAAAGCCGGTCGTATGCGGCATCGCGGGATTCGTCCAACCGTTCGCGGAAAGGTCATGAACCCGGTTGATCATCCTCATGGCGGTGGTGAAGCGGCAAACCCAATTGGTTTGAAACATGCCAAGACTCCTTGGGGGAAGCATGCGCATGGCGTGAAGACACGAAGAAAGAATAAGGCCAGCGATAAGCATATTATTAGCCGCCGTAAGAATAAGAAACGATAACCTATGTCACGAAGTCTAAAAAAAGGCCCATTTGTCGATGAGAAGTTGCTCAAGAAAGTTCGAGCGGCCGGCCCAGGAAATAAAACACCGATCAAAACTTGGTCGCGTGCGTCTACGATTACGCCGGAAATGGTCGGCGTGACATTCTCCGTGCATAACGGAAAGGATTTTATCCGTGTCGTTGTCGTCGAGAATATGGTTGGTCATAAGCTTGGAGAGTTTTCTCCAACGCGTAAATTCGGTCGTCATGGCGGAAAGCTTACAAAGGCGATTGAACAGGGTCAGAAATAAACGCATATGGAAGTACACGCAAAGCTCCGATTCCTTAGAGTCTCACCCCGAAAAGTGCGGTTGGTTATTGATGCCATTCGCGGTCTTCAGGTAGATGAGGCATTGATTCGTTTAAGCTTTATTCCAAAGGCGGCTTCAGAGCCGGTGAAAAAGCTTCTTGAAAGTGCGATTGCGAATGCGGAGCATAATTATAAGCTCAAACGCACAGATTTATTTGTAAAAACCATTACGGCTGACGGCGGTCCGATGATCAAGCGTTGGAGACCTCGCGCCTTTGGCCGCGCGGCGCCTATTCGAAAGCGAACCAGTCATGTTCAGATTGTTCTGGCTCCGCTTTCTGAAAAGCCGGAAGACAAGAATGCAAAGCGCAAAGCCATGAAAGCTGAGAAGCGAGCGGCGCGTCGAGATAGCTGGCAGAAGAAAAAGGCCGCGCGTCATGCTCTGCGAGATGCGAAACATGCTCCAGCGAAACCGGTTGAAGAAAAAAAGGAAGTTCCAGCTGAGGCGGAAAAGCCAAAAAATGAGGAGAAGCCAGCCGAAGCAAAAAAGCCGGCGGCAAAGGAAGAGGCTGCGAAAAAAGACGCGGCTCCTAAGGAAGCGGAAGTTCAAAAGAGTGAAGCTGATACAAAACAAAACTAAGATATGGGACATAAAGTACATCCAAAAGTTTTCCGTCTAGGAACGACCACCACGTGGCCGTCACGTTGGTTTGCCCGCGACGCGGAATATCGAAAACGCTTGCGTGAAGACCTCGCTCTTCGTGAATTCTTGGCAAAAGAATTGCGACAAGCGGCTGTGAGCCATATTGATATCGAACGTTCACGCGGCGCGCTTAATGTCACCATTCATTCCGCGAAGCCGGGACTTGTGATTGGTCGATCAGGAGCTGGGATTGAAGACTTGAAAGCGAAAACGCTTAAGAAGTTTTTTCCAGGACGTTCAAAAGAAGTACAGCTTCATCTTTCCGTGCAGGAAGTTGGGCGCCCTTCTCTTGAAGCTGCTCTTGTCGCGCAGTCTATTGTTGATGATCTCGAACGGCGCGTGCGTTTCCGCCGTGCGCTCAAGCAGGGGATTCAACGCGTGAGAAAGGCCGGCGCGCTCGGCGTGAAGATTTCCATTTCCGGTCGTTTGAATGGAGCGGAAATTGCTCGCCGCGAATGGTTGTCCTGGGGAAAAATTCCTTTAACCAATCTTCGTGCCGACATTGATTATGCGCAGGACATGGCGCGCACGATTGCCGGGGCGATTGGCGTGAAGGTCTGGATTTACCGCGGAGATGTTTTTGAACAAGATCGCTTGTCGCAATATCAGCCGACCACTCCAGCACGACAGCGCCGCGGCGCGGGAGGCCGACCTGGCATGGGACGAAATGGAGCGCCCAATACAAGAGATAAGTAAACCAATATGTTGATTCCAAAAAAAGTTAAGCACCGCAAATGGCAAAAAGGCCGCGGGCGTAATAAGCGAACCGCTTCGACAAAAATCGAGTTGGCTTTTGGGTCCTATGGATTGAAAGCGGTGACTC
>CBDULO010000019.1:0-9876 GCA_965368095.1 uncultured bacterium
TAACACCGTGTCGCCAACGCGCACGGAATCGATTTCTTTCAAACCCGTCACAAGATATCCGATTTCTCCTGTTTTGATTTCATCTGCTTTTACGCGCGCCGGACTGATAAACCCAACCTCCAATGCTTCCGCCGGCGCTTCCGTGGCTGCAAATAAAATATCATCTCCCTTTTTGATGGAACCATCCATCACGCGTACATAGGCAATCACGCCCTGATAGTCGTCATAAAGCGAATCAAAAATGAGCGCGCGAAGCGGGGCATCTTCTTTCCCTTTCGGTGGAGGAATATCTTCAATGATCCGCTCCAAAATTTCCGGAACGCCTTCTCCCGTTTTTCCGGACGCATGCAAAATCTCTTCGCGCGTACAACCAAGAAGAGAAATCAATTCAGCGGCGCGCGCCTCAACATCAGCGGCGGGCAAATCAATTTTATTCAAAACGGGGATAATGGTGAGATCGAGCGCAAGCGCAAGATAAAGATTTGCAATGGTCTGCGCCTGCACGCCTTGAGTCGCGTCAACAAGTAATACCGCGCCTTCAACGGCGGCAAGTGAACGCGAAACCTCATAGGTAAAATCCACATGCCCCGGCGTATCAATCAAATTGAGCTGATACTCATCGCCTGCCTTTGATTTATAATTCATTCTCGCGGGCTGGAGCTTAATGGTAATCCCCCGTTCGCGCTCCAAATCCATGGTGTCCAAAAGCTGCTGCTTCATTTTTCGCTTTTCAATCGTCCCGGTAATTTCAAGCAAGCGATCGGCAAGCGTCGACTTCCCGTGGTCAATATGCGCAATGATGCAAAAATTTCGTATGCGGTTCTGTTCCATATGGATCAGCCCTAAACCTAGCTGAAAATGGCGATTTTGTGAAGCGAAAACGCCTACCCTGGAACGGGTAGGCGTTAGAATCAATAGAATCAGTCTTCAAGCGCGGCGATATATTCCTGCTTGGCCAGCTCCTGCGCATAACGGTATTCCGAGCGCAGATACGGATTGTAGCAGCGGGCCCGCATGGCGCGAAGCAAAAGCGCAAAACCCTGCTCAAGTTTCGCGACGCCGCGTCCGCCAATCGGCCAAAAAACCAGTTCGCCTCGATATAGCTTCAGATCCCGAAACACATAGGGAAATCCGTCGCCTTTTGAAAGACCAATATACCACCTGCCGGGAACGCCGTGGCACAGAATATTGCCGCTAAACGACATCTGCCGAATCCCGGTATGCGGCCGCCAGATATGAGGTGAGTGCTGAGCGAGCTCGTCCCGCAAATCTTCGTAGGAAATCTCTTCCGGAACGGGTCGGATGCAGGACCAATCTACCGCCCATCGCTCATCCTTTTGCTTCCGATCTCTGAGACCGCAAATGGAACAGCCTCGAGCTTCAAAGCCTTCGCTATGCTCATGCACTTCGCGCCATTCGTGCTCAATCAAAAGGACACCTCCCAAAAAAGAGTTCACAATAATCTGACCCACCCGTCAAATTAGCTATTCAAAATGGTCCTCGCGCAAAGCCGGTATTTATTCGGCAGCCATTCGATAAACGACTCCTGTCCGTCAGCCGTATCGAGAATATTTGGATTTGACTGAATATATTGAACCGATTTCAAAAGCCATGTCCAAAACTCAACCGGATTCAATTCCGAGCAGCCAATCAAATCTTCCGGTGGAATCGGCGTATTTCCTTCCACGAGCAATGAGTCTTGCAAATCGGATGAGCTCAAATCCTCCAAAGCACCAAATTGATTATTTCGGTTAAATACCTTATTCCCCTCATCAACCTTCAGCGCTTCGGTAAAGCTGAAATTTTCGCTGGAAAGATCCCCAGCGCCCGAACCAACGGCAACCTGTGATTCGGCAACACGCACCTGAACATCCTCCCCAAAACTATCCATGCCAAAAGATGTTCCGCGAACCGTAGCCACAACATCGGAAGATTGCATGGTCACATCGGAATTTGTTCCTAAAAGTTTTTCAATACGCGTCCATGTTCGCCCCGCCTCAAGCCGCATACGGGCGCGAATCCCATCCTTCCCGGGACGCTCTGCCGCGCTGATCACGACTTCCGTATTTTGCTCAAGCAATGTTCGTCCGTATCCGGACCAATAAATCGCAACGCTCGACTCATCACCCGTTCGAACCATATCCCCTTCCTCAAGCGCCATATAATTTGTCGCGACAAAAGAACCGCTCCCTCTCGAATATGTCACATCGCCCTCGACATCTCGTAAAAATGCATTCACTTCAGGAAGCTGTCCATCCGCCGCATTCACGACCGAATTGTAGACGAACCAGCCGCCGATTCCGACCACCGCCAGAAATAATACGATCAAAACCGCAATCACAATTAAAAATATTTTTAGTCCTTTATTCATATATGTTCAGTATATCATCTCGTCTCCTTCACTTCTTCCAAGCCTTCCGTGAGATCCGCTTTGCGCCACAAACGCCGCTTTATCGCATGCGCCATCTCCTCCAGCTCTCGAGATCGCAATAGCCAAGCGACAACCAAGAACGCGGAAAGTCCGCCAAGCGTTGTGAGCAATGCCTGCATAAAAACCTGCAAGAAGGTGCGGAGCGGATATATCGTTCCCACAGCCTGGCGAATCGGATATCCGACGATGAATAGAGCAAATGTTGCCGCAGCGACCTTCAACGCAGATAAACCAAATTCCCCTTCTCCGAGCGCGCCCTTCTCTTTTCTTAATAACAGTACAAGTAAAGACACTTGGATAACGGCTGAAGCGCTAAAGGCCATGGCGAGCCCCGCGATGCCAAATGGCCCTTTCAAAATGAGCGCCAAAATAATACTCATAATCTCAGCACCGACCGTAATCATAATCGGTTTCTTCACTTCTTGAACCGCATAAAATGCGCGCATGAATAGCGGAATCAAGCCTTGCGCAAAAAGAGAAATGGCAAACCACCCCAATACATTTGCTGTGCGAATCGTGTCATTCCAATCAAAAAATCCTTGTCCAAGAATAATTCTCACGATTTGCGCTCGAAGCAAGATAAACAACGCAATAGTTGGAATCATCAAGAAAAATATTTTTCTGCTCGCATTATTCAAAGCCTCTTTATACGCTTTGTCATCTTTTCTCCCCGCCGCCTGCGCCATCAATGGAAAAGCGGCGATGGCAAAAGAAATTCCGAAGAGTCCGAGTGGGAAGCTTTGAAGATTTTGCGCGAGCTGAAATACGGCGACTGAACCCACGCCAAGCGTCGACGCAATCGCCAAAATCACAATCAAATTAATTTGCGTAACCGCAAGACCCAGCGTCCGCGGAATCATGAGCTTCACAATCTTTCGTATTCCCTGGTCTTTAAAATCGGGTCTCGGCAAGCGTTTCAGTCCCAGTGAGAAAGCTACCGATGACTGCGTCACGAAATGCATAAATGCTCCGAGAATCACGCCAAGCCCCACGCCATAGACGCCAAAATGCGGAGCGAGAAATAATGCTCCAAAAATAATGCCGATATTATAAAGAACGGGCGCGAGTGAAAAAGCAAAAAATCTGCGGCGCGACTGCAGAATTCCGCCCATCACAGCCGACATGCCAAGAAAAACCGGCGAGAGCAGCATCAATCGCGTCAACCAAATGGTCGTATTCAATTTCTCTCCTTCGAACCCCGGCGCAATGAGCGGAACAAGAAGGGGTGCGAGCAAAAACAATACTGCGACAGCAATCAATAATGTCGTTAAGATAACCGACAATACTTTTTCTGCTAATCGAAAAGCCTCGTCTTTTCCCTTCCGCTCATACCATTCCGTGAATACCGGAATAAACCCAGCTGAAAGCGCGCCGATAATAATCAAATTATATAATGTGTCCGGAATGCGAAATGCTTCATAATAGGCGTCAAGAATATCTCCCGCGCCAAAGCTCGAGGCGAGAATGCGATCGCGAAAAATCCCAAAAATTCTTGAAGCGAACGAAGCGGCTCCAACTAAAAAAGCGGCGGCCGTTAAGCCATCCGTTTCTCCGCTCCACAATCGTTTAAGAAATTTCAGCATGTTCAAATATCAAATGGATCATCCGCCAATTCCAGCATGGCAAACATATCTCCATTTTTCTCAAGTAACTCAATCTGCTTCAAGAATGTCCCTTTAGGCCCCGCTCCATCAATCGCCGCTCCCGTACATGGATGGAAATCCGCGCCATGCCAGCGACATCGCAAAAATTTCCCGTCCTTGGTTAGCTCGACCGGACCGCCCATATGCGTACAGCGATTTACAAAAGCCTTAATAGTTCCATCATCATTATACGCAATTCCCTTTGACGGCCCATACTGAAAATGACAGGTCTTGCCTTTTGGCAATGATGAAACCGAGCAGACGAAAACCTCGCGCGTAATTCCCATAAGAGCAATTATTTCTTTTCCGCCTTCTCTTTTTTCTTTCCGAAATGATCAAATTGATATTCAAAAGGAATAGATCGAAACGGCCCTTTGGTAATCATATACAATTCCCCAAAAACATATTTCGCCGCAATATTCAGACGGCCATCCTGATCCATACGTCGCACCGAAACAAGCACGGGATGAGATTTTAATACCGCAAAATGAAAGCCTTTCTTATACGCGCGTTGAACATATTCCATATCTTCTGCAAAAACAACGCTTTCATCAAATCCTCCCAGCTCCTCATGAACCGCGCGGCGAGCAAAAATACAAGATCCCGGCGCATGCGGTCTCACGCCGGCGGTCAAACTAATATACTTATTATAAAATCCATGCATAAATGAATCGACCACGCTGTCCGAAATCGGCTTGAGTCGACAAGTCGCCACATCAATATCATGCGCCTCGATTTCATTCATGGTGTCCATGAGGAAGGTGTCGCTTGGCATGACTGCGTCCGCGTCCATAAAAAGAAGAAACTCGCCCTTCGCCGCCTTTGCCCCGAGATTTCGTCCGGGCCCCGGCATCCCGCCATCAACGATGCGCGCGCCAAATGTCTTTGCCACTTCTCGTGTCTTATCCGTCGAATTCGCATCAGCAATAACAATTTCATAATCATCAAATGTCTGATTTTTGATAGATTTCAGAAGGCGAGGAAGAAGCGCCTCTTCGTTTTTTGTTGGAATGATAATCGATAACTTCATGTGGCTAGAATAGTGAAATGAACGAGAAGAATCAAGAATGCATGAGATGCCAAATAGCGATACCCGTAGCAACGGCGACATTCAATGATGATTTCGCTCCTTGCATGGGAATATTGATCGATCCCAGAGATGTTTCGAGAAGGGATTTCGGCACGCCGGTTGTTTCGGTTCCAAGGATAAGCGCAAGTGTTTGCGGAGCTTTGAAATCAGTGAGCGGAGTCGATTGAGTATCATTCTCAAGAGCATAGACGGGAATGCCCCGTTTTTCCATTTCTGTAATAACTTCATCTACATTTTCGCGATATTCATAATCAACGGTTTTCTCCGCTCCCAAGCTCGCCTTTTCTATACGAATATGCGGTGGTTTTGGCGAATATCCTGTCAGCCATATTTTCTTCACCCCCAAGCCGTCGGCAATGCGAAAAATAGCCCCGATATTCTCTCGAGACCGTATATTATGGGCAATAAGCTGGATTTCTTTCATTTTCTCTTAATCCTACTGGATACTTGACTTTTAGGCCATTTTGTGCTATCTTTCAACGTCTCTAGCAGTTTCGCTTAGAGATACACCTAGGAGAATTCGTGCGAACGAACTTCAACTTCTACACCGATTGTTGCGGCGGCGTCGAGCCCCATGCGGTCTGCGCCTACGTCACGAACGACGGACCGCCCGTCGCCCCGATGATGATGTAGATCTTCACGTCTCTGGCCGCCCACCTCGACCTCCTCCACTCCTATCTCTAGATCCGCGATGTCAGCGACGGCGCCTACGACATCGTCGAGGGTGAACACGGCTACCAGGAGCTCCCCTTCTTGAAGGGCGACTCGGCGCCCATCCAGACGCCGGATCTGCTCGACATCCCCCCGGTTCTCCGGGGCTGTACGCCGGCCTTCATGGCGGGCTTCGTCGCCGAGGCCTTCGACATCGAGGGCCAGCCCCCGGAGATCGTCCGGGAGTACACGCGCGGCCAGGCCGCGGCGAACGGACAGGAGTGCGCCTAGGCACTCCTCTGACCAACTAACCCTTTCACTGGAACGGCTCATCGGAATTCTCCGAGGGCCGTTCTTTTCTTTTCCTCTTCTTTTGAGAACGGGCTATTTCATGATTTAATATGGGAGACATTCATTATTAAATGGAACCTATGTTAAAACGTATTTTTACATCCTTTACCGCTGGAATCCTCAGCCTCTCCATGCTGATTTCCACGACCCCCGTCATGGCGGAAGAAGCCGCGCCAACAGACGCGGATTATGACGCCCTGCTCGAAATCTCCACGCTCATTGAAGACGAAAGTGAGCTCGATGAATTCGAAGAACTCGAACTCACCACCGAGGCTGAGCCGGGAGATCTTCCTGAAGAGACGGAAGACGACCAACTCACCGACCAGCTCGAAGGGGAAATGCTCCTTCAAGTAGAAGGGAGTGGCGAAGTCTACTATGTTGATCCCGTTGACGGCGGAAAAGAATATCTCGCCGATGGAGAAGCGGCCTATCGCCTCCTCCGACGACGAGCTCTCGGAATCACGAATGCGAATCTTGAACGCATTCCGGAAGGCGTTGAACGCTCAGACTCAAATCGCTGTACCGACCCAGCCAATGTGATGGGAAGACGGCTGCGCGGTCGGATTCTTCTTCAGGTCGAAGAGCATGGTGAAGCCTGGTATGTCTGGCCCACGAATTGCCGGCGTTACTATGTCGGGACGTATGACCGCGCATATCAAATCATGAAGAAGCTGAGCCTTGGCGTCACAAATCGAAATCTCGCGAGAATCCGAAATGCTCGCCGCCAACGCATCAAAATGAATCTCCGTCATTATGTGCACTTTGTGGCAGAAAAAAATGACATGACCATTGATGAAGCGATTGCTTGGATAAAAGAACAATTAAAAGGGGTTCGCGCCTGCTATCGAACCAAGCTTGGTGAACTGGATCGAGACACGCTAACAAATGCACGCCGCGTAAAAGCGCATCTCCTCATCCAATGTTTGCGAGAATCGGATCTTCCGGCTTTGCGTCGCCCGGATCGTGAAGAAGCCATTCGACGATTGCGATCTTTCAGGGACAACCTGCTTGATCTACGTGCAAGCGCACTCCAAGTTATGTGTGTGCGAACAGGCGGAACATGGGCTGAAGAGACATGTACATGCCCGGACAATTACTCTCTTGATAAAAATACCTGTAAAGATGCCGATGGCATGTTTGGAGGGGAATTAGGCGATCAAGTCCGACAATTGCACGATCGACTGAATATCAGTCAATAATTCATTCAATAAACACCCCGACACCAGGGGTGTTTTGCTTTACCTTTTTGCTGATCGGCCTTAGGGTAGCTCCATGAAGAAAGGAACCATGTTTTCAGGTGAAATAGCCGATGTGGATGAAAAAGGAAGAGGCGTATTTACGATGGATGAAAAATCATTCTCCGTTCCCTTTGCGATACCTGGGGACAA
Organism: uncultured bacterium; assembly: GCA_965368095.1. Classification (GTDB taxonomy): domain Bacteria; phylum Patescibacteriota; class Patescibacteriia; order 2-12-FULL-60-25; family 2-12-FULL-60-25; genus 21-14-all-47-17. The sequence goes on from CBDULO010000019.1 coordinate 7,555, forward strand.
AATCACCGCGGAATTCCAAAAACGCTCAAAAAAGAAGCGGATCGCAAAACTCGTCGAAATAGCTTCATCTTCCGAAAATCGTATAGAAGCTCCCTGTCCGCATGCCGGAATCTGCGGCGGCTGTCTCTGGCAGCAAATGGAATATGGCGCTCAGCTGGATCTGAAAAAAATGATGATCAACCGTGCGCTTGAAAAACATGGTCATGAAGAGCGTATTTCCGAAGTCTTCCCAAATCCGCCTCATGAACAAACAGCTCGTGATTTTCGTGGGTTCTACCGGAATAGGATGGACTATGCCGTGGGCTGGAAAGGCGAACTGGGTTTGCGCGAATATGGAAAGTGGAATAAGTATCTTGATCTCAAAACATGTCTCTTGCTCGATGAAGTGACGCCTGAAATTCTACACGCTGTTCGCGAACTCATGCGCGAACTCAAGCTCGAACCATGGGACAATAAATATCATCGTGGAAATTTCAAATACCTCACCATCAGGCGCGGTGAATTCACCAATGAAAGAATGATCACCTTGCTTTTTCATGATCTTTCAAAGCTGGATCATAAAGCCAAAGAAAAAATCACAAGCCGCCTTTCCCCTTTTTGCACTACGCTCTATCTCGGTGAACAACCAACGAATACCGATATTGAATATGCAAAAACCCTCGAACGTCTGCACGGAAAAACATATCTCCGTGAACAAATAAACGGAATCGAATACGACATCCATCCAAATAGTTTTTTTCAAACAAATTCCAAGATGGCCGTCGTTTTACAAAATAAAATCACCGAGCTCATAAAGCCGGCGCCTCATCAAAAAATTCTGGATTTATACTGCGGTCTTGGCTTTTTTAGCCTGGCTCTCGCGAAACAGGGAGCAAATGTCACGGGCATTGAACTTGTCACTGAATCAATTGAACTCGCAAAACACAATGCGGAATTGAACAATCTCTCTGACAAAACAACCTTCACCGCAATTCCCGTCGAACAATATGATTGGCAGGCAAAAGACTATCATACCGTCATCATCGATCCATCGCGCGCCGGACTGCATCCTAAAGTCATTCAAAAGCTCGTGAACGATCCCGTGGAAAATCTGATCTATATCTCATGCAATTACCGCCGTCTTGCTGAAGAATTATCGGAATTAAAACAGATTTACGCTCTCAAGCAAATCGAGGCCTTGGACTTATTTCCCCATACGCCTCATGTCGAAGTCCTTGTCGAACTGAAGAGAAAATGACTCGTCTGATATACTTAGTATTATGAAATCAGGATTTGTCACCATGATCGGACGATCAAATGTTGGAAAATCAACATTATTAAATTCGCTTGTCGGCTCAAAAGTCGCCATCGTCACGCCAAAAGCGCAAACAACCAGAAAACCGGTGCGCGGCGTCCTTCACGATGAGCGCGGACAAATCGTATTTGTGGATACTCCCGGCCTCTTTCTTGGAAAGAAAGATATTCTTTCTAAAACCCTCAACTCTTTCGCAAGACAACAATTGGAAGGCGTGGATGCTGTTTTATACGTGACCGACCCTGCGCGTCCAATCGGTGAAGAGGAGGAAGAAATTCAGCGCATGCTCCGAAGCCTCAATCTTCCAATTATCATGGTAATCAATAAATCCGATCTGCCTGAAAGTGAAAAGCGCGTCTTGCAAGAATTGCGCGATACGGATGTCGGACAACAAAGCACGCTGGAGATTTCCGCGCTTAAAAACAAAGATTTAAACCGTATTGTCGATCTCTTGTTCCATGTCCTCCCCGAAGGCGAAGCCTTTTACCCGGACATGCAAATTACCGACATGGGGCATAAAGAATGGGTGGAAGAGCTCATCCGTGAAAAAGCATTTTTTCGACTTCACCAGGAACTTCCTTACTCCATCGCCGTCACGCTCGACGAAATGGAGCCGCGTGAAAACAATCAAACCTATATCCGCGCGACTATTTGGACCACGCATGATCGGTACAAAAGAATGATTATCGGCGCCGGAGGCGGGATGTTGAAACAAATCGGGACAGACGTACGGCAAGAATTGGAAAGCATCTCGGGAAAACGAGTCTTTCTAGAACTCCGAGTAAAAACCGATCCAAAATGGCCGCAAAGATTATTCAAACATATATGATTCGTAAAAATCCGTTCATTCAAAGTCCAACCGACCCGGAACGCATCCCAAATGTGGAACTGCTTCACGACTATTTATTGGAAACGGAAGATTTTGATACCGGCCCAATCTCCAATCGCGTACCCGACCTTCCAAGCCGTCGTGATATTTGCAAAAACTTCTTCAGCTGCAATATCTGGGATATTGAACCGTATTTACT
>CBDULO010000020.1:0-9109 GCA_965368095.1 uncultured bacterium
CATCCGGTGTCATCGACAAAGTGTCCATGGTTTTCGGTCAGATGAATGAACCCCCCGGAGCACGTCTCCGCGTTGGATTTACCGGCCTCACCATTGCCGAAAGTTTTCGTGATGAAGGAAAAGATATTCTGATGTTTATCGATAATATTTTCCGTTTCACCCAGGCCGGAGCCGAGGTTTCCGCTCTTCTTGGACGCCTTCCTTCCGCCGTGGGCTATCAGCCAACGCTTGCCACGGAAATGGCGGCGCTTCAAGAACGTATTACGACGACACAGACAGGCTCAATTACTTCGGTACAGGCGGTATATGTTCCGGCCGATGACCTTACCGACCCGGCGCCGGCAACAACCTTCTCTCACTTGGACGCGTCGATCACTCTTTCGAGAAAACTTGCTTCCATGGGGCTTTATCCGGCCGTGGATCCGCTTGATTCAAGCTCGCTCGCGCTTAAAGAAGATGTGGTCGGTGATGAGCACTATGCGGTTGCAACCGGTGTTCAGCGCACGCTCCAGCGTTATAAGGAACTTCAAGATATCATTGCTATTCTTGGCATGGATGAGCTTTCCGATGAAGATAAACAAACGGTTGAACGCGCAAGAAAGATTCAAAAATTCCTTACGCAGAACTTCCATGTCGCTGAACAGTTTACGGGGATGCCCGGCCAGCATGTTTCTCGTGAAGATACTGTCGCGGGATTCAAAGGCATTCTTGAAGGCGAATATGATCATGTTCCCGAGCAACACTTCTATATGGCCGGAACCATTACAGACGTGCTTGAGAAGCATGCTCGTGAAAAGAAATAAGTATGAAGTGCATTCTGCGGACGCCACTTAAGACCTTATTCGAAGGAGATGCCGCGCGCGTCTCCGGCGTGACGGAATATGGAACCATCGAAATTCATCCGGGTCATGTCGCGCTTACCGGAACCATAGATTTTTCAGAATTTGAAATTGAGCATGAGCATATTGTTGAACGCTTTTTTGCAAAACAAGGCTTCCTCCATACAAATCCTGATGACGATACGGTAGAAATTCATGTTTTATCAGGCGAGAAAAAGGAAGAAGCAGATGTAAAGAGCCTCAAAGAATATCGAGAATTTATTTTGGAGAAATTAAAGAGTGGTGAGAAGCTGGGGGATTTTCAGCTCAGACATCTGGAAGAGTCGAAATCAGCCGTTGAAAAAATGCTTGAGATAGTGAAAGAGGGAAAAGAAGCTTAAAACGAGCTTCTTTTTTTGTTTTCAAGATGTCATCCCGAACGTATGTGAGGGATCATCCGCTTATGCATAAATGGATGATTTCTCGTCGCTTTGCTCGCTCGAAATGACAAGTGTTTTTTGACTCGTTTCCGCCCAAGACGAACCAGCTATAGACCGAACCCGATGCTCGGGAGGGGGTAAAAGAGCTAAAACAAGCAGAATTGCTTAGCAATACCATTGACAAAAGGCTATTTTTGTATTAGGTTAAGCAGTCGTCAGAATTACTGAACGATCTCTGCATGGAGAGCGTCCATGCATTTGGAATCTAAGGAGGTGGAACTCATGTTCTACTTTTGCAGCTACTGGCAATCGTGGTCCCGCGTGCTGAGCTCGGACCACCCCAAGGGCCCGTTCATCGAGGTCAACCTGACCCCGAGCGGTAGCTACTCCTCGACGTGGGAGGATCGCGTCGCCCCGATCCGCATCCGCGCCCACGGAACGGCTCGGGATCCGGAGCGTGACAAGGTGGTCGACCAGCTCCCCGAGGAGGTCGTACAGGCCATGACCCGTGAGCTCGGCGCCGAGCTCACGGAACGCCTCCTGACGGAGGACTTCCTGTCCCAGATCGACTGGGACCTCTACCGGCAGAAGTGCAATGGCGGAGCCAACTTGGAGAATATCCGTCTGCGCTGACGCGCCACTCGTCCATCTACGCTACCTGCGGAGATAGACCGCCCACCGAAACTACTCGGTGGGCTTTTTGCTATTCATTTGCCACCGCCTCCCGCTTTCCGTATAGTCGTTTCATTACTATTATTTTAAAATTATGTACGAAGCAAAAACATTTAATCTCCGAACGCTCGAAGGGCTTTCGGAACGACAGATCAGCGAACATTTAAAGCTCTATGCCGGCTATGTGAAGAATATTAATAAACTCACAAGCCGCATTGAAGAACTCAAAAAAGACAGCGAAACCTACGCTTATGAATTGGCCGAGGTAAAGCGACGTCTCGGATTTGAATTCAATGGCATGCGTTTGCATGAATATTATTTTGAGCAATTTGAAGCTTCTGAAGGATCAGATAGCGCGCTCCGAAGCAAAATCGAAAAGCAATTCGGCTCTTATGATGCCTGGAAAGCAGAATTCACCGCCGTCGCAAAAATGAGAGGCGTGGGGTGGGCGCTTCTCGTTGAAGATACGCGAACAGGAACTTTGCATAATGTTTGGGTGAGTGATCATGAACTCGGGCATTTGGGCGGACAAAATATTTTGATCGCCTGTGATATTTGGGAACATGCATTTCTCCTCGATTATCTTCCTGGAGAACGTGGAAAATATATCGAAGCTTTTTTCAACAATTTGAATTGGCAGGTTGCTGAATCACGTCTCAAATCATAAAAAAACACCCCGTTCGATCGGGGTGTTTTTATTTGAAACTTTTATCCGCGTATTTTCTCCACGTATTTTTTGAATAGTGGAAAAGTGCGAGTGCCAGCACAAGCCCAATGAAACCAAAGATAATATCTTCGGTAAAGTCTCTTTGAATCGGCTGAACAATGTCGTGAAATAAAAGTGTGCCGAAAAGCTTGTCGGATGAAAACTGCACCCCTTCCCACACAAATAATCCGATAAAGGTCACAAGACTCGAAATGATCAGTGCCTTTGCCTTATCTTTTTTATTTGGAAGTTTGGTGAATATCGGCGAGAGAATGAGAAAGGCAACATAGAACCCAAGAAAAGCCGCGGAGAGATGCAAGAATCGATCATATTGAATACCGAGGCCATGTAAATATAAACTTCCCGGAATATTTATGAGCAGAATTCCAATGCCGACGCGCTCCATATTATTTAGCCAGTCCTGAGTAAGGCGCGCTCTTACAGATGGAGCGAGGCTAAACACCGTTCTCGGGAGAAAGAAGATAAGCGGATTGATCACCGCATATGGAATCCAAATGGCCGGATCGCCCTGTAAAAATCCAATCACCGCCGCTGTCCAAGAAAGCAAAATAGCAAGTATGGGCATAGTTATTTTAGGACTACATTCTTTAAGAACGCTTCATAGACCGCCATATCAAGCTCTGGATTTTTCGCTGTCACGAAATATCTTGTGAACCCGTCTGATTTTCTTGTATCGGTCACGATATGCCGCTCATTTCTCCAAGATGGCTGCTCCGGGAAATCTGCGACGCCCGCATTCTTTTCAATATCATATCTTCTCGCCGTATAATTCTCTTCGCCAATCTCAAGATCTTCCATGCTATGAATCGTCACGGTATTTAGCGTCAGAAAGCTACTGGCGTCAAAAAAACGAATGAAGATTTGCGATCGTTCGCGCGCCGTTCCCTCCCCGTCGACCGAAAAAATATTGAGGGATTGAATGGAGGGGATATATTCCACCTCCATGCCCTCGGGAATAAGAAAGCTAAGATTTTCATATGTCGTCCCGGGTTCATTCTCGTCTTCATACAGCCTAGCCAAGCCCTTTGCATCAAGGCCTTGCTCAAGAAAAAAGCTTGTCGGATTTATCCATGTATCAACCGAGCTCGCACTGGCCTCATATCCATTTATTCTTCTTTCATCGCCTTTATATAGGCCAAAATGCAAGTGTTTTCGTTCGCCGTCCGTCTTTGGGCCTTTTTCACCGAGACGCGCGATCACCTGTCCTTTTGTGACCTGGTCGCCTTCTTGTAGCTCAACTCCGTCAAAATCAAGATGTCCATAAATTGCCGTCACCTGTTCACCATTTACATGGTGAAGGATACGCGCCACTCCGCCGTAGCCTGAAATAAATTCCTTTTTCTCAAGCACCTCTCCGTCCGCGATCGCTCTGACCGGCACCGCTTCCATGATATCGGTAAATTCAATATCGTCCGCGACATGGTAGCCGGTGAAGCGGTCTTGAATATATTCTCCAAACGCTTTGAGATTTCTTCGTGCAATATATTCGTCGACGGGAAATACCACGGAAGTCTCTTTGGGGACCGCTTCATCGCGTTCCATTCTCTCCTGAATCATGGAACCGACATTTGTGACCGCTTCCATGACGCCTGTCGGCTCGCCACACCCAGCCCCCAGAAGCAATAAACAGCTCAGCGCTATCATCTTTCTCATGATACCTATCATAGCAGGGCTTCACCGGACGGAAAACTATACTCGAATCAATATGTTTTCGACCGTGCCCTGAAAATATTGCGACGCTTCTCGCAACTCCGATTGCTGAACAGCACGAAAATTTGAAAAAGCTGAGTCAAGCGTTTTTCCAGGGCGAAATCCCTGAAGCGCATATCGTTTCGCCTCCCCTATCAGATCGGATATCGCTCTTATCGTAGACTCATCGTGATGCTCCTGAACCATGGTTGTGCGAAATTCGTAATCGGGCGCCAATTCTTTGATAAGCGCGATGCTTTTCTTGATAGCTTCCGGTCGAATACATGCTCCTGCGAGCTCTTGGTAGCGTTCAAGCGAGGTTTTTACGTCCATGGCCACATAATCGACCAACCCTTTCTCAAGAAGCGGCTGAAGGATTTCCGGCAAGCCCCCATTCGTATCCAGCTTCGTCAAAAACCCCATACGCTTCACTTTTTCAAGAAACTCGGCCAACCCCCGCTGGAGCGTCGGCTCTCCGCCTGAAACCACGACTCCGTCAAGCTTCCCGATTCTCGTTTCCAGAAATGAAATGACAGTCTCTTCCTCGATAAAACTGTCGCGTAATTTCACCACTTCTTCCGGGAGAACAAATTCCGGGTTATGACAGTAGCCGCAGCGAAAATTACACCCCGGAGTAAAGACGATACATGATAATTTATCGGGAAAATCAAGCGTGGTAAATTTTTGAACCGCACTTATTTGCATACGCGGGTATACCGCGCGGTAAATGCCTGATTTGCGATCGCACATTCTTCAAAATGCTTTCTTGAATAGTGCTCGGATTTTTTGCCGCGGTTATAGTTGCTTACCGGACGGTGATATCCCATGACGCGCGTCCAGACTTCACAGCGAGTTCTTTGTTCATTTTGTATTGTTGATACAGACATATTTTTCTAGATAAATAATTATTATTTTTGCGGATGCGCGCTGATGAATTCTTTGCGATATTCCTTATCCATTCTGGGTGCATCGTGAAATCCAAGCTCTTTGTCGCAGGTTGGGCAATAATCCCACTCCCCTTCGAGATATCCATGTTTCGGGCAAATGGAAAAGGTTGGGGTAATGGTGATATATGGCAGCCGGTATTTTCCCAGCACCTTCTTCACGAGATTCGCGCAGGCTTTCGCGGAGCTGACGCGCTCGCCCATATAACAGTGGAATACCGTCCCGCCCGTATATTTCACCTGAAGCCCGTCCTGCAGATCGAGCGCCTCGAAAATATCGTCGGTATAGCCGACAGGGAGCTGAGAAGAATTCGTATAATATGGCGCTTCTTCCGTTCCCGCCTGTAAAATTTCAGGGAAGCGTTTTTTATCTTCTTTCGCGAAACGATAGGTTGTTCCTTCCGCCGGCGTTGCTTCAAGATTATAGAGATGTCCCGTCTCTTCTTGATATTCCGTCATTTTCTCGCGCATGAAATCCAATACTTCTTCCGCGAAAGCCCGCCCCCAATCGGTCGTGACATTTTCCGCGTCATTGGTGATATTGCGGATAGCTTCGTTCAATCCATTGATGCCGATGGTGGAAAAATGATTGCGCAATGTTCCGAGATACCGCTTTGTATATGGAAAGAGGCCGCGCTCCATCCAAATTTCAATTTCTTTTCGTTTGATTTCGAGCGAGGTTTTCGCCAAATCCATTAAATACTCGAGGCGTTCGAAAAATTGTTCTTTCGAGTCGCGCGTGACGAAGCCGATGCGCGCGGCATTTACCGTCACAACGCCGATGGAGCCCGTCATTTCCGCGGAGCCGAATAATCCGCCGCCGCGACGCTTCAATTCTTTGAGATCGAGTTGAAGCCGGCAGCACATGGAACGCACATCGCCCGGATTCATATCTGAATTCAAGAAATTTTGGAAATAGGGCGTACCATATTTCGCCGTCATTTCGAAAAGCGGTTCCGTTTTTTCACTCTCCCAGTCGAAGTCCTTCGTAATATTGTATGTCGGGATTGGAAAGGTGAATGCGCGGCCATTTCGATCACCTTCCGTCATGACTTCAATGAAGGCGCGATTTACCAAATCCATTTCTTTCTGCAATTCTCCAAAAGTATATTCATAGGGCTTGCCGCCAAGCACAAGGCGCTTTTCTTTCAAATCATCCGGACAAGTCCAATCAAGGGTAATATTGGTAAATGGCGTCTGCGTTCCCCAGCGAGACGGAATATTCAAATTGAAGACGAAAGACTGCATATTCTGCTTCACATAGCCATATGTCTTTGATTCAATGAATTGCTCAAGCGCATTCTCATTCGGAAAGCGCATCTCCGCTTTTGCGATCTCTTCGCGCAATTCCATTTCATATTTTTTCACAAAGGGCGCCATATAGGTATCGAAGCTTGAGAATGCCTGCGCACCCGCCCATTCATTTTGGAGGGTACCGAGGAAGTTCACCATTTGAGAAACGGCGGAAGAAAGATGCTTTGGCGGGTCCGATTCAATTTTTCCGGGTACGCCATTAAAGCCTTCTTCGAGAAGCATGCGCAAGCTCCAGCCGGCGCAATAGCCGGAGAACATATCGAGATCATGGATATGAATATCCGCATTTCTATGCGCATCTCCAATGGCTGTCGTATAAATATGCGAAAGCCAATAATTCGCCGTGACTTTTCCTGCGGTATTCAAAATCATCCCTCCGAGAGAATACCCTTGATTGGAATTCGCATTCACTCGCCAGTCCAAGCGCTCCAAATATTCACGGACGGTATTTTCAACCTCCACGACAACGTCGCGTCTCGAGCGGGCTTCACGGCGCTTTTCGCGATATAAAATATACGCCTTGGCGACATCGGCATAGTCAAAGCGAATAAGCACTTCTTCCACGACGTCCTGAATTTGCTCGACGGAAGGAACCGTATCATTGAATAATTTCTCCAATTCCATGGCGACTTCGGAGGCGAGTACCGGCGGGACCGCATCATCTTTTTTCTGAACGGCATGAAGGGCCTTTGTAACGGCTTTTTCAATTTTTTGGAGATCGAAATCAACAATGGCGCCGCTTCTTTTTTGAATTTTGTGAATGGGCATGGTTTAAGCGTATGTGTGAATTACATACTCTTAAACGCATGAAATAAAAAAAGGTGTCACCCGCCTTTTTCTCCGGTGAAAATAATTTTACGCAGCTTCTTCCTTGCCCGCGAAAGCTGAAGTTTTATCGCATTTTCCGATCGATCGAGACATTCGGCAATCTCTTTTATGCGCTGTCCCTCGCCATATTTCATCTGAATGACTTGCCGATCTCCCGGATTCAATTGCTCCAAGCCGCGCTCGATCGCATCCCGCTTTTCCATGACCTCTATCGTATGCCGAGCAGCGGGCCGCCCATCTATAACCTGGCTCGATTTTCGATAATGACTGACGAGCAGATTATGTGCGATACGGAGCAGGTAAGTAAGATATGATGCATTGGACGGAGCGAATGACGGCAGAGCGCGAAATGCCCGCTCAAATGTTTCATGCGTGAAATCTTCCGCGAGACCTTCTTGATTTACCCGATGCGAGAAAAACGCGCGCACTTGAAAGAGATATTTCTGATATAACTCGGCAAATGCTTCAGCGTTTTGCTGAGCTTCAAGAATAAGTTCACGATCATCCTTTCGCGACTGATAGGTTGCCTGAACCGTCGCGATATACTTCTGTTCCAAATAACGAATCAATGCTTGGCGAGAATGTATTCGCGTCTGAATATCCTCTTGCATATACTTGTTCAACAGACGAATAATCCCGGCGGGACCATCCGCCCCATTTCCAAGATCGGCAAAATTTTCATCAAATGCTTCTTGTTCTTGTTTTGATTTCGATGCCGGATGCATTTCAATGAAGTACTGAATCTGATCTTTTTCATTTGTCATCGCGGCAATATGCACTTCATCAAGAAATCGTTTACCGTCTTTTTTTCGATTTTCTACGCGTCCAATATATGGCTTCTTGCGAATAATGTGCGACCAAAAGTGCTCATAATAGTTTTTTGGCATAAGCCCTCCCCATAGCTCTCCCGGCTTTCTTCCAATCATTTCCGGAATATCAAACCCCGCCCGGTCCCGGCATCCAGGACTCGCATAAAGCACGATGGAATTCGTGTCCGTGATCAAGAATGAAGGCTTCATCCTGGGTATCATAACAGAAAAACACCTCATTTGAATGGGGTGTTTTTCATGGTACGCACAGCAGGAATCGAACCTGCGACCAGGTGTGTATAAGACACCCGCTCTACCACTGAGCTATGTGCGCGAGGAATGAGGGTCGCGGATATGTTTACATATTCATGACCGAATGACGAGGGCACATATCGACGTTCGGTGTCGATATGATGCGAGGAATGAGGGTCGCGAATAAGATAAACGGATATTGCCCCCGCTGTCAAAGGACCGTCCTGATCTCGCGCTCCTTTTTATATCCCCTGAACCCCTCCCATTCGCGCGGCTTCTTCTTATTTGTAGTGGGGAGCACGATTCGCTATGATCTCCTCCACATGGAAAACGCTTCGCATTTCACCGCAAAACAAGAAGATGCCGGAAAACGGCTTGATATTTACTTAACAGAACAGCTTTCCGGTATCTCACGATCTCAAATAAAAAAGATGATTCAATCCGGCCATGTTTTTATTGATAAAAAACCTGTTTCCGTACATCAATTTTTGAAAGAGGGTGATGAAATTACTCTTTCACGGGATGCGATGCGCGATTCAGAGAATGGTCCAGAGGATGCAAAGGGTCGCGGATATGTTTACATATTCATGACCGAATGACGAGGGCACATATCGAC
>CBDULO010000021.1:0-9066 GCA_965368095.1 uncultured bacterium
CAATAATACTAGGCCTGTCGTAATAAAATTCATTCGTCCATGCCTTAATACCATTAGCCCCATACACTGGATACTTTCCCTCAGGAACTCTTTTTGATTTATGAAGCGGTTTTCCATACTCCAACGAAATTACCTCCCCAAGTTTTTTCATCTGCCAACCATCTCGATACATAAATTCAGCTGTTTACATTCTGAGTTACGCCGCCTGAATATAAACATCAAATGGCCGGCCTAGATAATGATAGATATCTGCAATCAAGGACCAATTCTGAATCACGATGAAGCCTGCAAGCAAAATGCAGACAATTATAAAAAAATACAACCACCTTTTATCACGTTTGTTTAAGTTATATACAAAGACTACCCCACATACGAATAGGATATATCCCAAATACTGCCCAAGGCTGGCCATTGCACCAAATGCCGCAATGACGACGTAGCCAATTATGCTTAAAAGAGCAGCAGAAAATGCAAAATTATTCTCAAGGTATTTAAGAAAACCTGGCCAATGACTCACCCCCAGTGGGTCATGCACCGATATCTTAGGGGTATTTGCTTCAGTATCCGGAGAAGTATCATCTTCATTCTGATTTAGAGGCTGAAATTCACCGCTCATGGCTCCGCGTGTTTCTTCCATAAATACTAGCCTGTAATATACTTCTTAAGACCGAGGAAGATCCTCTCTATATCCCCAATCTGAGAATTGATCTTTTTCTTTAGAGCTTGAACATCTGTTATTTCAGCTACGGCTGTGCCACCAGAAAAAACATCTATAGAAAGAAGCATCCCATTGTCCTTACCAAATAGGTTCGCATATTCTTTAGCGTGCGTTCCCTGAAACACACGGCGCTGCGCTTCCTCCATTGAAACGGGACCTGTGGAAATACTAGCTTTATTCTCTCCAAGAGAAACATCAAATGCATAACCCGTGTCTACAACTTTTGACCCAGTCAACTCACTGAACTCATCTGGGCTTTTTCGAAGTAAGTTTAGATAAGCCTGTTTTATTGTACTAAGATTATCGCCCCTTCTATGATAGAGAATGGTGCTCTTGGTACCGATGCGTACCAAGCCATTAGAAATCCTATAATCCGAAAAGCCTTCGAGGGCTTCCGTGAATTTTTCAACCATTGCCGTGAATGATTCGAGAGATGTTTGCAATTCTGATTGAAAACCAAAATTCGCAACACCGAAAAAGTAAACGTTTTCAATTTTAGAGTCTGCCAAATCAAACCTCGTGCCGTTATTACCGAGCTTGATCTTATCTGCTCCAAAAGACTGAGTCATAACTTCAACCATCCGCCCTCTGAAATCCATAAATGAAAAAAGTCTCCTCTTGAGCCTCACCTCTAAAACATGCTGCATGATAATTTTTTCCGTGCTTGGTTTTTTTGTCATATCAATAACTAAAACTAGATCAACTTTTTCAGACCGGTTAAGACTGTGTCACTCTCCCCATCCAGCTCTTTCATCTCTTCCCAAATCTCCTTCGGATCACGCAACTCTTCTTCATCTTTTTTATTTGGATTCTTTACAGACAAGTCAAACGTCTCTTGATCAATATCCTTCGCATCTATCGTCCATGAATTTTCTGAATCTGCTTTTGTCTTCTGTAGTTTCACAAACTCTTCCAAATCCTTTTCATTCAAAGGATTGGTCTTTCCAAGATTTCGTTTTAAATTCAGCTGATAGTACCAAATCTTTTTCGTCTGCTTTCCTTTTTCAAAAAATAGTACAATCGTCTTCACTCCAGCTCCTTGAAATGCTCCGCCCGGAAGATCGAGAATCGTGTGCAAGTTACAACTTTCTAATAGCATTTTTCGTAAACTGACCGAAGCATTATCCGTATTCGAAAGAAAGGTGTTTTTAATCACGATACCTGCACGTCCCCCTGCTTTCAGGATTTTAATAAAATGCTGGAGAAAGAGAAAGGCCGTTTCACCCGTTTTGATAGGAAAGTTTTGCTGTATTTCTCGCCCCGCACCCGAACCGCCAAACGGTGGGTTTGCCAGAATCACATTAAAACGATCCTTCTCCTGAAAGTCATTAATATTCTCGGCCAGTGTATCCGTATGTTGAATATTTGGCGCATCAATCCCATGAAGAATCATATTCATGATGCCGATAATATACGCGAGTGACTTCACCTCTTTTCCATAGAAGGTTTTCGTCTGTAACGTTTCAAGCTCCTTCCCACTCAGCTTCTCCTTTTTTTCTGTAAGATAATTATAAGCCTCAACCAAAAAGCCTGCGGAGCCACATGCGCCATCATAAATCGTCTCCCCAATTTTTGGATCCACGACTTTTACAATCGTTCGAATAAGAGGTCGCGGCGTGTAATATTCCCCGCCATTTCGTCCCGCATTCCCCATCTTCGCAATCTTCGCTTCATATAAATGCGAAAGCTCATGCTTTTCTTCATAGAGTCGAAAGTGCATATTGTCGACAATATTCAGGATCTCTCGAAGTTTATACCCGGAAGCAAATTTGTCTTTGAGCTCGTGAAAAATTTCTCCGATCTTGTATTCAATCGTATTCGGATTCTCATTGCGAAACTTTCGGAGATACGGAAATAACTTCTGATCAACAAATTCTTTCAAATCATCTCCATCGAGAGCTTTTTTATGATCTATTTTTCCATCTTTCGTCTTTGGACATGCCCACGAATCCCACCGAAAGTCTGTCTTGAGAATGTATTTATATTTTTTTCCAGAAAGCGCTGCTTCTTTGTTCCTCGTCTCTTCCAAGTCATCTAGATACTTTAGAAATAGTATCCATGAAGTCTGTTCAATATAATCAAGTTCGGTGGAACAGCCTGAATCCTGCCGGAGGACATTATCGATATTTTTAAACGCCTGCTCAAACATATGGATATTAAACCACACCCGCGCCAAACAAAAAAACTCTTTTCATAAATAATCGTTACCCCTCTAAACAGGGCCCTATTCTTGCTCAAGCTCCTTTATCGTCTTCCCCTCTTTCGTTTTCCACTCAGTTAATCCGTTCGCTGATCTCGCTAGTACCACATCAGCCGCAGCACTTGCCGAGCTGAATAAATGATCAGTTTCAAAGACGTAACTTACATCATTCAACTTCTTTATAACACCATTCTTTTTTAACGATTCACGGAGCCTATTGCTAGATTCAGGATATGTTTTTGTTGCCTGTATTCGTGTTCGACTACCTTGTTTCACGAGTAGGCCATTAACACTCCAAGCTCCCCTCGCGTCGGCGCTCGGGCCAGAGCAATAGACTTCCGTCCCTTGTTCTGCGAGCTCTTCGATCTCCTTTGAAGCACCGATAAAGGAGAAGTTCATGGAGACAAGGATGTCCGACACCGTATCTATATAATCCAGAAGCGTATCAACGGTTACTTCTTGAATTTTTGGCTGTTTAGGCTTAGTTGAGTTCTGCAATGCAACCAGTCCATCCTCCATCAACTTTTTTACAAACCAATATTCAAGATACTTAACTTCAGTCTTTGTAAGCTCATCCGACATGCACGCGATCAACGTATGCCAAAAATCTTTATTCAAAACATGATTTGCCAGGCGATTCTTCAAATTATCCGTTTCACCAACATACACCTCATTCGTACCTCCAACTAAGAAGTACAAGGCCGGCTGGTCAGCCTCACTAAATTTCCACAGCTGTTTTATCGAGTTACGTCCACAGACGATAATTTTCCCGTTCCAGAATGATTGGGTGATAGAACGAAGTCCCAAAGGAGCGCCATCGTGAAAGGTCATTTTAATCAACTTTGATCGCATATTCGATTTTTATTAAACCACACCATCATAGATCATAATAGGTTGACAAATAGCCCTTTTTATGCCACTTTTCTCCCACCGCACCCAAGGAGGATCATGGCAGGAAAGAAGAAACCCGAAGGCCCGACAACCGAAGCGCAGAAGAGAACGCTCGAGGAACTCGGTCTCAAAGTTCCGAAGCTCAAGTGGATCGCCCGTGATCTGATCTGGTATCTCGAGCGCGCTAAGATCGGCATGACGGACGACCATCACTTCAAGCAGCGCGTCGCGCATGTTAAGGAGCTCCAAGAAAAGCTCCTCGGGAGGCAGACGCGATACAGGCTCGACTCCGGTCGGCTCGGAACGATCGAAGAGCTCCAGTTCGGTCGAACCGGGCTCATGAGTTACTACATCAACTGGGGCGAGCATTCGTCCTGGATCGATCCGAAGCACTGCCTACTGGTCGCCTGACCACTGGCTCCGGCTGCGAATATCGCGGCCGGAGCTTTTAAAAACCGCATCTCGCCCATTGACACCTTCTTCAAAATAACGCATCATTTCGCGGCGACAAGAAAGGCAGATGGGGGTAAAAGTGACTCAAATTCGTAAGTTCGATCTCGAGGTGGTAAATGCGGTGGTAACTCTCCGCAACAACTCCGTTCCGTGGAAGAACGTACAGGCACTCCTTGAACATATGCTCGGCCGACCGATATGGTCACATGAAATGATTCTCGCGATGTCGGTTTGTCACAAGCCGCTCCGTGAGCAAATTCCCGATCTCTCCGATCTCGCGCCCGATACTAAGATCGAAGTGAAGACAGTTCCGGGTATCGAGCTCAACTCCCCCTCCTTTGTCTAACCCCTTTCTCGCACAATGCGCATCCGCACTCTCTTGAAGAGCCTCCTCCGGATGCGCTCTTTTTATTTTCTTAATACGTCTCATATGCTTGACGATCGTCCATCTTTGGGATAATCTCCTCGAGCAAAATAAATGACCTGGCCCCTTCGTCTAGTGGTTAGGACAACAGGTTTTCATCCTGTAAGCAGGGGTTCGATTCCCCTAGGGGTCACCAATGCGAAGACCATGCGAGAGCATGGTTTTTGTATTGGTGATGGCATGGATCGAACGGGAGGCGAGAAATCCCACGGGGCGGGATTAGTGCGCAGCCTCCCCGGTACCCGAGTCGGAGCGAGGGGCGATTCCCCTAGGGGTCACCAAAAAAGAGAGTCGGCTAAACGTCGGCTTTCTTTTTGTTATCGAGGGAATCGGATTGAAGAAGTTCGGTTGACTTATGCGGTCAAGATGACAGGATGGTAAAAGATTTT
Organism: uncultured bacterium; assembly: GCA_965368095.1. Taxonomy (GTDB): domain Bacteria; phylum Patescibacteriota; class Patescibacteriia; order 2-12-FULL-60-25; family 2-12-FULL-60-25; genus 21-14-all-47-17. The sequence continues at coordinate 5,076 of CBDULO010000021.1, forward strand.
GTAGTCTAAGGCCATGATATTCCTAATAGGTGGACCGCCAAGATGCGGTAAAACAACACTCGCAAAGAAGCTTGCCGAGCGACTTCGTATCGGCTGGGCATCGGTCGACGCTCTCGAATCCATCGCCGATGCTTACACACCTTCCAAAAAGCATGCGGAACTCTTTCCCAAAACGTACCTTTGTGAAAAAACCGGATGGGAAAACGACTCACTCTACAACAATTATTCGAAAGAAGAGATTTTAGGAGCGTATATTCGGCAAGGACATGCAAGCGAACGAGCTGTATGCGTCTTCGTGAGGCATATGATCGAACACAAACATGATTTTATTCTTGAAGGCCACCAATTACACCCGAAGCTCATGCATGAACTGATCAAAGAATACCCAAAGGATCTTCGTACTGCACTTATTACCAAAACAGATATTCAAGGAATATTAATAGGTTTTGAGCATAATCGCACAACCCCCGATTGGACGACGGAACAAACAAGGGATCCAAGCGTGCTGCCAAAAATTGCTGACATGCTTTCGGGATTCGGTGAATGGATAGAATCCGAAGCAAGAAAGTATTCAATCACCTGTTTTCATATGGATATGAATTTTAGAAATGCCATGGCGGATGCCGTCCGCTATTTCGAGGATGAGTAGTGAAGTAATATCGTTCCTCGCTTATTCAAAACACATGATTCTTCGAGCCTGAACAAGTTGGGACGATGCAAAACGCTATTGAAAAGGCTATGCCCTCTCCCAAAAATCATTGGTTCAATGGTAAGGTAAAGCTCATCAATAAGATTACGATCCAGGAAAAATGTATAGGTTTCGGTACCACCCAAAATCAATACATTTTTTGCCTTCAATCTTTTGAGAAGATTGGTGATGTCTATTTTTTCAGGGTCAATGAAGCGCAGGTTCTGGGCTCCGGTAAATTTCATGGGAGATCTGGTCAGGATCACGGCCGGTTTCGGTAATGAACCGCGTTCGGCCATATGTTCAAATGTGATTCGACCGATAATAAGAATATCGTGCCGTTCTATCAGCTCCAGTAAAAACCGATGATCTTCTTTACTCCCCCATCGATGAAACCGGCCTTGAAAGTCTGCGATCCTTCCGTCAATTGACATCGCCGCAGCTGCCCGAAAAATCATAAGCGTTTGACAAGCGCCTCGGCGCATTCTTCCCATGCATTGGCGGTACCCACCATAAAGGAATGATTCGCTTGAGGGATGACATCGAGAGACATAAGGCTTGGAAAGCTCTTTGCTAATTCAGTACATGCCTGAACCGGTCCCAAATCATCGGCTCCGCCTTGAATGAGGGAAACGGGTGTTTCAAGACTCGCAAGAAACTGTACATATTCCTGAAGCCCATCAAACTTCCCAAGGGTTGCGCCTCGTAAAAGGTTAAGGCGGGGCGGGTAACCCAAAGCGAGAGGAAACCCAAGAACATGCACGTTGCCGATGCTCAACTCCTTATTCTCCAAGGCCAATTTCAACCCTACAACGCCACCCAAGGACTTGCCCACCAACGAGAGGCGCGATGCTTCGTTCTCCGCCCGAACATATTTTACAAGAAGTCGAAGCTCTTCCTTTTCTTTAGATAGATCCGGGGAGGGTTCATTTCCTGACTTCAAAAAATCAAACGTGAATGAGTAAACCGATACGCCCGAATCTATAAGGCGTTTGATAATAAATTCTGCAAAGGGGGTTCGGTCATCCTGGGTCAAGCTATGCACGTAAACAACAACCTGTTTTGACGGACCTCCGGGAGAATAAAATCTATAGCCATTTTCCACGTTTCGTATATCCATACAATTCGGAGTTAATCAGATTCTCATGCTTCTTACAACATAAAAGAGGGTGACGGGAGTCCGCCACCCTCTTTTCAGAAAGTCTAACCAACGAGTTTCGCGACCATCGCCGCGATAGTATCAGGGTCAATGCCCACATGCCGCTTCAGGTCTTCGAGCGCGCCGGTGGTACCGAAATCAAAGCCCATACCACGCACACTTGAAGGCCGTGGTGAGCCGGCTTGCATCACCCGAGAGGCGATGTTACCGAGAAGCACCTCTTTCGCTCCGTTGTACACGGTAAGAAGAGGCCTATCCGGAACAATGGCGTCCATTAGACCTGGGCCCGGTTCTTTGTGATTGATGAGGTTAACGATTCTCACGCCAATCCCATCTTTCTCAAGAATGGCCGCAGCCTGGATAGAAGTATCTACCGTCAGTCCTGAGGCGATAATAACCGCCGACGGTGGAGTCCTTGATTCGTAAGCCGTGTAGCATGCGGTGTTTCTGATGACACCAGCTGAGGCCCTCGTCATCACACGCGAACTGTGCACGCGCAAATACACCACGCCGCGGCTCTCACCAATCGCCCAATTAAGACAGCGGAACGTATCCTCCGCATCCCAAGGCTCAAGGAATGTGATCCCCGGCATCAAGAGAACGGCTCCGGGCTGGCCGGAACTCTGATGAGTTTTACCGTTCAGACTATTTGTAATGCCGGCGACATCGGCGATGATCAGCATACTGCTGCCACCTTGTACCGCAGCGTTCACCTGATCCATCCACCGATACATGAAGGCGTCGAAGCTATTGATGATAATACGGGCGGACGGATCCGTAAGCGAAACGCCGTGCGCAAGAGCAAGCGTATGCTGCTCACGAATGCCGGTGTTGAAGTAGTGGAGGAACGCTCTGAGATCGAGCCGGTCAACCATGTCCTTCCGAGTCACATCCGCTGAAAGAAAGTACAAGCGCTCGCCGCGGAGGACGCCGTTAAGACACAGCTCCTTCAATGCCGCGAAGTACTCCCCTTGGCAGTGATCCGGATGGTTGGGCGTGGACTCAGCCACGTGAATATCGAGCCGAAAAGGACGAAAGCTCGGGCTTTGCACCGCGTTCTCCGTCCCCTCGTTCTGCCGCTCGGCCACCTTTGCCTGAGTAACCGTGAGCTTCAGATTCTCGATGAGATCCGCGTAGCCCCCGTTCTGCTCTTCAAGCGTGCGAATACCGCTCTCAACGATGCTCGGATCGCATGTACTCGTGGTGTGATAACCGCTGAAATGCGGATGCGCACCACGAAGACCGATACCCTTGATCGTCTCGGCCAAGATCACGGACGGTCTTTCATTCTCAACGCTTAAGCGGTGCGCATCAAGATACGCTCGACGAATATGTCCATGGTCATGACCATCTTTGAGTCTGATCACGTTCCATCCATAGCCGGCCCAGACAGCCTCCAGAGAAGCCGCGTCCGTTTCTTCCATGGGATCTGAAAGCTGCTTACCGTTCCTATCGATGATGGCGATCAGGTTAGAGAGCCCGAGTCGAGCAGCGTGCCTCGCCGCTTCACTCACATTCCCCTCTTCCTCTTCACCATCCCCGATGTAAACGTAGGTCTTGTAATGCTCTTCGCGATGACGCGCCGAGAGAGCGGCACCGGTTCCGTAAGAGAGCAGCATGCCGAGCGAACCACTGGGAGTCAGGTCTACACCAGCCACAGCCATGTGGTCCTCATGCCCTTGAAGAGACGACCCGTACTTTCGATACTCAGTCATCTCGATGTCCTCGATCCAGCCAAGCAGGTGAAAAATCGGATACCGAATCGGACCCAGATGCCCTCGTACAAGCACGCGGTCTCGAGCGGGATGACGAGAATCCGCTAAAGAGTAGCGAAGCACTCCCCCGAAATAGAGCGTAGCGAAGAGCTCAACCGCCCCGCTTGAGCCGCCGATGTGACCGCTCTTCGCGTCGCGACAGATTTCAAACACTCGCTTCCGAAGATACTTGGAGATCTCCGCGAGATCATCGTCGCTATAGACAAGCGGCGTCTTAACGGTCTGAACAAGCTTCTTGGTCATTGAACTACCTCCAGAACTGACGAAAGCTGATTGAGTGAAGGAAGCGACTGCTCTCTTTGGGTCTCTCGACACGGCGCGCATAAAGCAGCGGCCCTTTAGTCACCGGAATTGATGCATGCCTATAAC
>CBDULO010000022.1:0-8832 GCA_965368095.1 uncultured bacterium
CCCATTACACAGGCGATGAAGCAAATCGCCGATGAAAAAAATATCGCATTCGAGTCCGTTCTGGAAACCGTGGAAACAGCGCTCGCGGCGGCATATCGAAAAGATTTTGGAAATAAAAATCAGAATATCAGAGTCGAGTTTGACCCTGAGAAATACGACGGCATGACCGGCGGTATTCGTGTATTTGATGTCAAAACGGTTGTCGAGGATATGGAGGTCGATCCTGAGACCGGACTGCCCGTAGATGAGAATGGCGAAGTCATTCAGCCTGAAGAAGGGACGGCTGTACAGACAGAAGAATTGGATGAAGACAGCTTTCGCTTCAATCCAAAGACCATGATTATGCTTTCCGATGCTCGCGACATTAAGCCCGACGCGGCGCTTGAAGAAGAGATCCGCGTGGAATTGAATGTACCGGATGCCTTCGGACGCATGGCCGCGCAAACAGCAAAGCAGGTTATTTTACAAAAACTGCGTGAAGCTGAACGCGGCGTCATCTTTGATGACTTTAAAGGACGGGAAGGCGAGCTAATGAATGTTACGGTTCAACGCCGTGAAGGAAGAATCGTATTGATCGACCTTGGCCGCGCGACCGGCGTCATTCTTCCGGAAGATCAAATTGAGGCCGAGCGCTATTATCCGGGGACCCGCCTCAAGGCAATTTTACGCCAGGTAGAGATGACTTCTCGCGGACCGGAGATTCGTCTTTCACGTTCATCGCCCGATTTGATTCGCGCATTATTCGCGCAAGAAATTCCGGAAATTCTAAACGGGATTGTTGAAATCAAGAATATTGCCCGTGAACCGGGAAGCCGCGCCAAAGTCGCCGTTTCAACAAATGATGAAGCCATCGACCCAATCGGTTCCTGTATCGGCCAGCGCGGCACAAGAATCCAAACCATCATTCGCGAACTGGGCGGAGAAAAAGTGGATGTCATTGAATGGGGCGAAGACGCGGCTGAATATATTAAAGCTTCGCTTGCTCCCGCAAAAGCGGAAAATGTCGAACTGAAAGCCGATGAAAGACTGGCGATTGTGACCGTTCCAGCCGACCAGCTTTCTCTCGCTATTGGGAAGGGCGGGCAAAATGTACGTCTCGCCGCGAAACTCACAGGCTGGAAGATCACCGTCAAAGAAGAGGGCGGAGAAGTGATTGGTGATTCTGAAACGGGCGAATTCAATCTCCCGGAATTATATAAGGAAGAAGATGTGCCGGAATCGGCGGAAGACGCGGATAAAAAAGCCGCGGAAAAAGCAGATGCTCCGCTAGAGGGCGCCGCGGAAGCGGCCGTCGCCGCCGAGGATGGCGAGGCAGCGGATGAGCCTGCCGTGGAAAAAACATCGGCGAAAAAAGAGGAGAAAGGTGAAGAACCAAAGGAAGAAAGCAAAGAAGAAAAGAAAGATTCCGAGGCAAAAGAAGAGCCAAAGGAGGAAAAGAAAGAAAAAGGGGAAAGCGAATCCGCGACGAGCTAAATTGAATAACCGAACATTATGATTGGCAGTATATTTAACACGATCTTTCTCCAACCCATTTTGAACCTATTGGTTTGGCTGTATCTTATTGTCCCGGGTCAAGATATTGGTATCGCCATTATCTTGCTCACCATTATTATCAAGTTGGTTTTATACCCGCTCACGCATCTTCAGATCAAGCAGCAGCGGGCAATGCAGGAGCTTCAGCCGAAGATTGAGGAGATCAGGAAGCGCTTGAAGGATGATAAGGAGACCCAGGCAAAGGAACTCATGGAGCTCTATAAGAAGGAAAAGGTAAACCCCGCTTCTTCTTGCTTGCCGCTTTTGGTTCAGCTTCCCGTATTTATCGGGCTGTATCATGCGCTCTCCGTCGGCTTGAATTCGCAAAGTCTCGATCTGCTGTACCCATTCGTCGCGAATCCGGGACATATCAATTCGACCTTCCTTGGATTATTCGATTTGATTAAACCGAATTATGTTCTCGCGATTTTGGCCGGCGCCGTGCAATTCTTCCAGACGAAGAATATTTTGAAACCGCCCGCGGCAACCGTGACCCAGCCTCCGAAAGAAGTGCAGGGCTCAAAAGGAGCGAAAGACGAAAGTATGGCGGCCATCATGAATAAACAGATGACCTATGTGATGCCGGTGGTCACGGTCGTAATCGGATTCTCCTTACCGGGCGGCCTGACATTATACTGGCTTGTAATGAGTCTCTTGACCTTGTTCCAGCAATTGATTGTCATGAAGAAAATGCCTCCGCGCCTCGAACCGCAGCTGCAAGAAGGCGGTGAGTCGGGCGTGAAAAGCAGCGAAAATTAGGGTCTTGCAGGCTTATTGTTAAACAGCTAAAGTCTTGCGGTTACTTATGAAACCAGACAAACGGAAGTCAATTACAAAGAAATCCATTTACCAGCGGCTCGGGTGGCTCGCCCTGCTCTTGGTTGTATGCGGGTCCATCGCCTATAGCGGTCCGGCAAATTGGGTCATCGAAAAAGCGTCAGGAATTATCGGGACCGAGATTCCGCGTATCGAAAAACCCTTCGTGCTCGGGCTTGATCTCCAAGGGGGGACGCATTTGGAATATGAAGCAGATGTCTCGAAAATTGCCCCCGCAGAGCGAAATGACGCCCTTGAAGGGGTGCGCGACGTGATTGAACGCCGTATCAATACGCTAGGCGTCAGCGAACCGCTGATCCAGACGACACAGGCGGGAGATTCGTGGCGCGTGACGGTTGAGCTCGCGGGTATCAGTGATATCAATGACGCGATTAATTTGATTGGGGAAACGCCTATTTTGGAGTTCAAAGAACCGAGCACCGAGGCGCCCAGAGACTTAACGGATGAAGAACGCGCACAAATGGAGGCGGATAATGCGGAGGCAAATGAACGAGCCGTGGCTCTCATGGAGCGCGCATTGGATGGGGAAGATTTTGAAACACTCGCGAGAGAAAATACCGAAAATGAAGCATATAAAGAGTCCGGCGGTGATATCGGTATCGTGAGTGAGAATTTTGAATTTTCGGAAATTGGAGAGTATGTCTATGATTTGCCGGCGGGAACTGTTCTTGATGAACTGGTTGACATGCATCGCAGTTTTGCGGTCGTAAAGGTTGAAAGCGTCGAAGAAACGGGGGAAACCGAAATTCACGCGCGGCATTTATTGATTGGATACGAAGGCTCTGCGCTCGAAGGCGCGACGCGAAGCAAGGAGGAGGCGCTGGCGCTTATCGAAGAATTGAAGGCCAAAGCGACGCCGGCGAGCTTTGAAATTCTTGTACAAGACAATTCAGAAGAGCCGGGCGCCGACGAAACGGGAGGCGATCTCGGGTATTTCAGCAAAGGCATCATGGTGCCGGAATTTGAAGAAGTGGTATTTCCTCAAGAAACAGGGACGATCTCCGATGTGGTTGAAACGGCTTTCGGATATCATTTGATTCAAAAAATCGACGAACGCGAGAAAAAGAATATTGGCTTGCGCATTATCGAAATTAACAAAACACAGGAAACGGATATCGTCCCGCAAGATCTTTGGCAAAATACCGAGCTCACGGGAAAACAGCTTGAATCAGCCGCGGTTGAATTTGACCAGCATTCAGGTTCGGTTCAGGTAAGCTTGCAATTCGATAAAGAAGGCGGGGATTTATTCGCCGATCTCACAAAGAGAAATATCGGCCAGCAAATTGCCATCTTCCTTGATGGGGAAGTCATTTCCGCTCCGGTTGTTCAGGCGGAAATCTTCGGCGGCCGTGCCGTCATCACGGGAAACTTCACCATTGATGAAGCGAAGCTTCTTTCACGAAGGCTGCAGGCAGGGGCATTGCCGATTCCAATTGAGCTTATCGCGCAAAATACCGTCGGCCCGTCTCTTGGAGCGGCATCGCTCGCAAAATCTCTCATGGCAGGCCTCATTGGCTTCCTTTTGGTGGCGCTCTATATGTTGATTATTTACCGCCTGCCGGGATTCTCGGCGATCATCTCGCTTCTCCTATACGCGGCCATTATCGCGGCGATCTTCAAACTCATTCCGGTGACATTGACGCTTTCCGGCATCGCGGGGTTTATTCTTTCCATTGGTATTGCCGTGGACGCGAATGTGCTTGTTTTTGAACGTCTGAAAGAAGAGTTGAGCGAAGGCCGCGGCACGAAATCCGCGCTCGAAGACGCCTTCCGACGCGCGTGGCCTTCCATTCGCGACGGGCATGTCACAGTATTGATCTCATGCGCCGTGCTTTTCTGGTTCACCTCGTCCATTATTAAGGGATTCGCGCTCACGCTTGGAATCGGAACCTTGCTCTCTCTATTCACGGCCGTCGTAACCACGAGAACCATTCTTCGATTCCTGCTCCGCACAAAGCTTGCAGATATGAACTTCTTGTACTTCAAGCCAAATACGTCAACCGAGAACTAATATGAATATTCCAGTTGTAAAATATCGAAAGCTTTGGTACCTGATTTCCGGCGCTCTTATCACCGCATCCATTGTCTTCTTGGCAATGTGGGGATTGAAGCAGGGGATTGAGTTCACCGGCGGGACGCTGATGGCTGTTCGATTTGAAACTCAGCCAAGCGTTGTTGAATTGCAAGATTCGCTATCAAAACTTGAAGGAGAGGATTTTGGGACGGCGGTTGTTCAGCTTGCGGGCGAACAGGACGCGCAAATTCGCCTGAAACCGATTTCCGAAGAAGCGCATCAGTCTATCATTACGCAATTTGAAGAAGACTACGGATCCATTGAAGAATTGCGTTACGACTCTATAGGGCCGGTGATCGGCGAAGAACTGCGCAGTAAATCCATCCAAGGATTATTGATTGTATTGCTCGCCATTCTTATCTATGTAGCATACGCGTTTCGCAAAGTATCGGCTCCGGTGCAGTCATGGAAATACGGCTTGATCACCATTTTAGCCGCATTTCACGACATTCTTATTCCGCTCGGCGTCTTCGCGTATTTGGGGAAATTCCACGGCGTTGAAATCGGGACGCCATTTATTGCCGCTCTTCTCACCATTCTTGGGTATTCCATTACCGATACCATTGTTGTGATGGACCGTGTGCGTGAAAATCTTTTGAAGAAAAGCGCGACATTCTCGGAATTGGTTCAGCTATCCGTACAGCAGACATTCTTCCGATCATTCAATACATCGGTCACAACCTTGCTTGCGCTCTTTGCCATCTTCTTTTTCGGCGGGGAGACATTGAAGGAATTCACCCTGACATTGATTATCGGTATTTCCGTCGGGACCTATTCTTCCATCTTTATCGCGTCGCCGCTTCTCGTCACATTGGAGCGCCTGAAGGCCACGCGCAAACAATAGACGGCTTGCTGTTCACCGAGGTCGCTTCGCTGTATAATACGAGCGATGCAAGATTTTTTCTCGCTTTACCCATTGTATTTCAATTTGGACGCCTTTTTGAATGTCGCAGGGGATAATCCTTTCGTGGCCATGGCGGTTGTTTTGATTAATGGCGGATGGATTCTTTTCGTTATCTTTATTCTTTGGGCGCTTCGAACGATTTGGCTCGGAACACGGCAGGCAAAATTTGAAAAGACGCTTGAGTGGACCTTGCTTCGCATCAGCGTCCCGACGGCTACCGAGCAAACACCGAAGGCGGTAGAAAATATTTTCGCGAATTTCGCGGGGGCGCACTCTTCCGTTGGATGGACGGATAAATGGATTCATGGAGTTTCACAGCAGGCAATTTCCATAGAAATCGCTTCAATTAACGGGGAGGTCGGATATTATGTTTGGACATTGAGCAAGCTCCGCGATCTTATCGAGGCATCCATTTACGCGCAGTATCCGGACGCGGAAATCGATGTTGTTGAGGATTATACGAAAACGGTTCCTTCGCATTATCCGCATGATGAATGGGATGTCTGGGGGGTCGAGATGACCAATGTCATGCCGGACCCATATCCGCTCAAAACTTATCCGGAATTCGAGGATAAAGTTTCCGGTGAATTCAAAGATCCGATGGCGAATTTATTGGAGGCCTTTTCGCGCTTCGGTCCGGGGGAGCAGGCTTGGTATCAAATTGTCCTTATCCCAACCGATCAAAAATCATTTCGAGAACGAGCCGAGAAACTTATCAATAAAATAAAGGGCGTTGAGATTAAGAAGAAGAAAACGGTTTTGGATCATGCCGTTGATATTCCTATCCAAGCCACTTCGGATATTTTAAGCGTGGCCATGGGCGGATCAGCGGGAAGCGCGGGCCCTTCGGAAAAGAAGAATGAGACGCCAAGAATGCTTACGCTTTCTCCCGGAGAAAAGTACGTTTTGGAAGCAATCGAACGCAAGCAGTCTAAAATCGGATTTGATTGTAAAATGCGCTTTCTTTATGTCGCGCGAAAAGAAGTGATGAACAAGTCAAAGGCCGCCAATCCATTTATTGGAGCCATTAAGCAGACGAATACCTTCAATATGCAGGCGCTGAAACCTGATATGAAAAAGGTGGGGAATTCCAGCGCGCTTTGGTGGTTTAAAACTCAAAGAAATAATCTGCGAAAAAATAAAATGATGATGGCCTATCGCAATCGGTCCAGTTGGAGCGGTCTCCCATCCTTTCATTTATCCGCGGAGGAATTGGCCACGCTCTGGCATTTCCCAATTCTTTTACAGATTAAAGCGCCAAAATTGCGACGAATTGACGCGAAGAAGTCCGAGCCGCCGGCGAATATTCCATTTGGCTAATAAATCAGTTAGAATGGAAGAAGATTCAGTCTGGGAGTTTTGCGAATCTGTATTTTAGAATGAGTTTTTAGTGAAACGCGGAAAGCCTCGCGTTTCTGACACCGCACCTTATAACGCGAAACCCAAGAAATTGGGGAGCGTTCCTCTATGCCACTTGAATACAATCACGATCATGAACAAGAGATAACGCTGTTCGGGGAGACAAACTTCCGCAACGAACGGCGTCGTTTTGGTATTAAGACGGATGATCGCCGCCGACACCTCTATGTGATCGGAAAAACCGGCATGGGAAAAACGACATTGATGGAGAATCTCATTCTCCAAGATATTATCGCGGGACATGGCTGCTGTTATGTCGATCCTCACGGGGATACGGCCGAAAGTCTTTTGGAGTTCATTCCATCGCATCGCGTGAATGATGTCGTGTATTTTAATCCTGCGGATGTGGATTTCCCGGTTGGGTTTAATATTTTGGAAACCGATTCAGACGATCAAAAACCGCTGATCGCATCCGGACTCATGGGCGTCTTTAAAAAGATTTGGCCGGATGTATGGAGCGCTCGCATGGAGTATATTTTAATGAATTGTGTTTTGGCATTGCTCGATTATCCGGGAGCAACCTTGCTTGGAATTAATCGCTTGCTTGTTGATAAAGATTATCGAGAGCGCGTGATCGCAAAGATTCGTGATCCAATCGTGAAAACATTTTGGGTCGCGGAATTTGCCGGTTGGTCCGAGAAATACGCAACCGAAGCCATCGCGCCGGTGCAAAATAAGGTGGGGCAGTTTTTATCTTCTTCCATTATTCGAAATATCGTCGCGCAAGTGAAATCGACGGTGAATCTTCGAAAAATCATGGATGATGGGAAGATTCTTGTCGTAAATCTTTCAAAGGGCCGGATTGGAGAAGACAATATGCGTCTTTTGGGCGGGATGCTGATTACAAAAATGCAGCTTGCCGCGCAGGAGCGTCAGAATATTCCCATGGAAGACCGTCGTGACTTCTATCTCTTTGTTGATGAGTTTCAGAATTTCGCGAATGAAAGTTTTGCGAGCATTTTATCCGAAGCAAGAAAATTTCGACTAAATCTTATTGTCGCCCATCAATATATCGAGCAATTGGACGAGCAGGTGGCCGCTGCTATTTTTGGAAATGTGGGAACCATCATCGCGATGCGCGTCGGAGCTGCGGATGCCGAAGCATTGGAACCGGAATTTACCCCGCGCTTTTTGCAGGAAGATCTATTGAATCTCGCCAAATATCAAATGTACTTAAAGCTCATGGTGGACGGGGTCGCGACGCCGCCATTTTCCGCGAATACGCTTCCGCCAATTTCTGAAAAAACCGGGAATCTTGAAAAGGTCATTGCCGTGAGCCGTGAGCGCTATGCGGAGCCGCGTGGAATGATTGAAGAAAAGGTATTGAGATGGAGCGGTATGGAAGCCGCCGGAGCGCCGATTGCCTTTGGCGAAAAGCCAAAACCGAAACAGGAGGACTGGGAAGTGGCTAGCGAAGTCATCGCCGCAGAGCCTGAAGCGGTGAATCTTCCTGAAGCGAAACAGCCTGACGCATCTATTGATGAAGCCGCGAAAGCATTGCAGTCGGTTCTCGCAAAGCCGGCCGAAGAGGTTGTAAGCACGGCGGAAGCGAAGCCACCGGAGGCGGTACCGACGGCAAAGCCCGTCGCACAGGAGCCGCCGCCTACCAATGAAAATCAACAGCCTCCACAGGAGGCGGAGGAAGAGTATTTACGCATCCGGCCGGATAGATTGGCCGCGATTCAGCAATCCGTAAAAAATAAAAAGAGCAATAAGCCGAAATTCATTCATAAATGTACGCGGTGCGCGAAAACATGGGAGCTCGCCGTAAAACTCGATCCATCGCGTCCGATGTATTGCCCGGAATGTCGTCCGATCGTTTTGGAAGAGCAGAAAAATCGAGGGAAGCATATTAAAAAATTCAAACGCACAGCCCCGCCGCCCGAAGGGAAAGAGCAGGAGCTGAAGGAGAGTTCTCTCGCTTCCGTTGATCAAAGACCGAGCGAACACCATAAAACGGCGAATAAGCCCCGTATTCTCGGAAAAGAGAATTTGCCGCCCATCCGAGAGCTGATTTCCGAAGAGGATGATGAGGACTTGCTGACTTCTTTGTTAAAAAAGAAAG